>MUKB01000098.1 GCA_002049785.1 Caldifarciminota bacterium 4484_100 | reverse complement strand
GGGGTGGCGGGTCTGTTTGCTCAAGATATCGGTGTGGCGATTGAAAAGGAGTTCGGTGTAGATGAGATTGTCATTGAGAACGGTGGTGATGTCTATTTGAATTTAAAGAGAGAAGCGATTATTTCAATATATGCGGGTGATTCTCCGCTTTCAGAAAAGGTTGGTCTGAAGATTGAACCCGAAGACACGCCGCTGGGTATCTGCACATCTTCAGGCACGGTGGGCCATTCCCTCAGTTTTGGTCAGGCCGATGCAGTGGTTATTGTATGTAAGGATGCCTGCCTTGCGGATACATATGCAACTGCATTTGCCAATCAGATTCAGGAGGGAGCAGATATCTACCCGGTTTTGCAGAAAATCAGTTCGGTATTTGATATCCTCGGTGCGGTGGTTATTGTTGGAGATGGTCTGGGGATACGGGGAAGGTTCTGTCTGGTTCCCCTGGAATAGGTCTATTCTGGCTGGAGATTTTCTTATGGATTATAATGTTCATCGCGGAACTGGTAATACATTGATAAGAGAAAATTGATAAAACGGTTCAGTTCTTCGTCTTTTATTATATATTCGTCCTGAAGATAAATCAGAACCGTGGCAACAATAATTTTGTCCCGAAATGAATTCACGGTATTAAGCTGGCCGGTTTTTTTGAAGGCGATGAGGTTGTCGATACTCACAATGGCACAGCGAAAGTATTGGGTATAATCCTGGGGATCGAAATCCTCTTTCTGGGCGCGTTTGATTTCTTTTATTGCCAGAATGAGTGCGGTTTCAAAAAATTTATATTCGTTGACAATAATATTGAGGTCATCTTTTGACAGTTCAACCGGAGGCCGTTCGACATTGAGTACCTGGGCGGTTTGATACTGACCATAACTTGTTGCAAGAAAGATTATTTTGTGCTGAAGGTCCTCGGATAGTTTTTCAAAGATGGGTCCGCGTAGCCACTTTAATAGGAGGCCGATGCGAATCCTCTTTTTCAGCAGTTCAAAGTCGGCCTTTAACTCATCACGACAGCGTTCATCAATCTGATTGAGATTTTCATTATTGATTTCACTCCCCTCGTTTATGGTTCGAAGAAGATATGAATAGAGGTTGTTAGCCCTAATTTCATTCTGGGCCCGCAGTCCGCCCGCATAGGTGCGGTCGATGAACGCCTGAATGAGATTGCGGTGAATATAGGTGAGAATCTGTTCGATATTTTCCAGATGTCCGCTCACGAATCAGATTCTACATAGAAATTTATGAAAATCAAGCATTAAATGGTGTCAGGTCTTGACATAAGAGGATTGAACAGCATTTCGGATTTGGGAATTCGAATTTCGGAATTGAAAAAGAAAAAGTCATTCTGAATTTATTTCAGAATCTCAATATTTTCAACCAGACAAACCAGAAAAACGAGAAAAACCAGAGAAACCAGAAAAAGGCATTTTGGATTTCGGAATTCGAATTTGAAAAAGAATGTCACCCTGAACCTGGTGCTGAGGAATTTCAGTGGTGTCAGGTTTCTTCTAAATCAGAAACAGCTTTATGAGAAAGAAGGCATAAAATATCAGAAGCAGAAATCCCTCCCATCTGGTGATTTCCTTATCCTGAATCATAAAGAAGAAGAGCAGGGTGGCAAAGACGAGCATCGGGATGCCCAGATGGAGGATATGCTGGGGGACAACCAGAGGTCCCACAAGACCTGGAATGCCCATTACCGCAAAGGCATTGAATACATTTGAACCGAGGACATTACCAATCGCAAGTTCGGGTTTACCCTGACGCACCGCCGTGATACTCACAATAAGTTCAGGAAGCGAAGTTCCCAGGGCAACCGCACTCGCACCGATGATTTCTTTGCCAATATTAAAAATTTGCGAGAGTTTTATGACCGCATCAATCGTAAACTTTCCACCCAGATAGATGAAGATACCACTTATTACAAGAACGGTTATTGTCTTTAACCTCAGATGTCGCGGGACGGTTTTGTCTTCAAGCCCACCCCGGATGTCGATTCTTCCTTTTCGGGTCGATATGGCATAGAGGATAAAGACCAAGATGCCGAGAAGTGATAATAACGCCTCGAGACGGGTGAAGGTTCCATCCCAAACCGCAAAGCTGAGAAAACCTGCTGAGGCAATCAGAAACGGAAGATCGATATGGAGAATCTCGAATTTTATCTTCATCTTCTTCGCCAGGACTGCGGCACATCCCACGATGAGAAATATGTTGGTGATATTGGAACCCACCACATTGCCCAGCACAATCTCGGAAGAACCCTTTACTACAGCAAAGATTGATGATACAATTTCCGGCAGGGAGGTGCCGAATGCAACAATCGTTACACCAACAATGAAATTGGGAATTCCCAAGGATATGCCGAGCGTTTCAGCAGATCTTGTAAAGTATTCAGATGCCTTGATAAGGACATAGAGGCTTATCAGAAATACCGGAATCCAGAGATACGGGGCCATCTGCAATGACTATTTAGTGGGGATGCGCTTTCTTCTCGGTCTGATTATTTTAAAAAATGTTGTTAGCTGGTTATATCCGTAGTATGGAACTATTATTCTTGAATGTTTTTTGAACTGTTTGCCACATTTAAATCCAAATAACCGCATCGCCTTTCTCAATTTTTTACGCTCTTTTGCATTGAGGGTGGAAAAGCGTATCTCCCAGCTACTGTGGGATGTTCCTCGCCCCTTTTTTATCTTGGCATAACCCCTTTCGTATCAGTGGGCAGTGAATCAGCATATCAGATTATCAGGGATAAAAATGTTATTCTGAGCTGCTGATGTGCTGGTATCCTTCCTGCTGTTGTGCTGATTAGCTGATATACTCATAAAGATACTTCCTTATGTCATTGGTCATTAAAACATTGCGTCATTGAGTCATTGGAAAATCTTTACCAGTGGAATTTCTTCGTGCGAAAGAGTTTCAAACAGGCATCTACAACCTTGGGTTCATAAAGTTTTCCCCGATTTTTTTCGAGTTCCTCCAGGGCTTCAGAGATACCAAGAGCTGAGCGGTAGGGTCGATGCGAGCACATTGCATCGACCACATCCGCAACCGCCAGAATCTTTGCCTCGGCCAGGATTTCATCACCTTTGAGACCCCGGGGATATCCTGAGCCATCAATCCTCTCATGGTGCTGGTATACAATTTCTGCAACCGGCCAGGGAAATTCGATTGTCTTTAAAATCTCATAACCAGCCTGACTGTGTGCCTTTATTAGGTTCATCTCGATATCCCGCAGTCTTACCGGTTTATTTAATATCTCTGCAGCAACATATATTTTTCCAATGTCATGGACAATGCCCGCAACCCTCAAGCCTTCAATCCGGTCTTTTTCCATCCCCAGCTCCTGGGCGATGGCACAGGCGAGCCGGGTCACCCGATATTGATGACCCGCGGTATATGGGTCTCTCTTCTCCGAGGTTGAAGCCAGTGCATCTACGGTCTCTTCGATAATCTTCTGAAGTTTTTCATAACTTGCCTTCAATTCGGATTCGGCACGCTTTCTTTCTATTACGGATGCAATCTGACCGGAAACAAATTTCAGGATGTCTTCGTCCTTCTTTTTGAATCTAATATTTTCTTCGTAACTTTGAACCGCAAGCACACCGATGACCTTCTCCTTCAGTTTCAATGGCACTCCGAGCCAGTCGACCGACATCCTGCCGATAATCTCTATCTCACCCTTTTCTGCCATATTCTCCACGACCTCTCGAGGGGCATGTAATAGGTTGCCGGTATGTAATACATACTCGGTCAGTCCCTTACTCGGTTTACGGGGAGCTGGAGTCTTATCATACTTATCGACATAGTAGGGGAAGTGTATCATCCGGGTGTTTTCATCGTATAGTGCGATATAGAGGTTCTTTGTCGGTATTAAGTCGATAATAATTTTGTGGATAGAACGGTAGAGTTCCTGGAGTGACTTGGCAGATTGGGCAGCATCTGATATGCGATACAGGGAATTTTTGAGCTTTTCACCCTCTACCCGTTCGGTTATATCTTCAATGATTCCATCGTAGTATACCTGATTTCCCTTTTCATCTTTTACTACAACTGCCGATACTGAGGCGATGAATGGAGTGCCATCCTTTTTACGGAGATGTAATATTTCATTTTTTACAAAACCTTCTTTTAAAATCTTCTGGTTGAATCGCTTCCGGTCTTCAGGGTTTTGATATAAATCAGATACATTCAAATCTAATAGTTCATCCCGGTTTTGAAACCCGAACATCTTTACTAAAGCGGGATTTACCTCAATGAAGCGACCCTTTTCACCTACAGTATTGCGATAGATCCCGACATTGATGTTGTCGGTAAGGGTCTTGTATTTCTCCTCACTCTCGCGCAGGGCTTGCTCGGCACGCTTCAGCACGGTTATGTCAAAACTGATTTCAACCACACCCTGGATATTCCCTTCTTCGTCTTTTACCGGATAGGCGCGGATAAACCACTCTCGATTTTCCGCAGTCACCACTTCACCCATTTCCGGTCTACCGGTCCTTAAGGTTTTTACGACCGGACAGCCTTCGCAGGGCTCGGTCCTCTTTATACCAATCTCGTAACAGGCACGTCCCTTCAACTCACCTGGTTGAAGACCCATAGATTTATAGACTGACTTATTTGCCCAGAGTATTTTGAGTTCTTTATCGTGATAGACAACATATTCAGACATACTGTCGAGGATCAGGGACATCTCCGCTTCAGATTTTTTTAACGCCTCTTCTGCCTCTTTTCGCTTGGTTATATCGCGGGCTATGCCCAGTACGGCATAGGGCTTTCCATCATGATGGACAAGAAATGCCTCGGTCTCAACCCAGACATAACTGCCGTCATCCTTTTTTATACGATATTCAAGCACTCGATCCTGATATCCCTTCTCTTTTATCTCTTCAATGATGTTATACGCCTTCAGGAGCTGGTCACCGCTCAAGAGTGTAGCAATAGTCGTCTTTTTCAAATCCTCCCTTTTATAGTCCAGGATTTTTAATGCCGCATCATTGGCATCGATGAACCTTCCGTTGAGGTCCATCATATACAGGGCGAGAATACGCTGGTCATACAGGGCACGATAACGGGCTTCGATCTCACGGAGAGCAATTTCGGTCTGTTGATGCGCCTGAATCTCTTTCTGCAGAAGTTCGGTTTTTTCGTTTATTGCCCTTTCCAAGTGTTCTTCAAGTTTCTTTCTCTCAGCAATCTCCCAGATATAGGAGCAGGTTCCGATGATTTTATCATTGTCCTTATAAGGCACGACATCGACTTCAAGATAAATTGTTGTGCCGTCCTTTTTTATCCCCCGAAATTCATATCGTGTAGGTACATTAGCACCTTCAAGCCTTTTCTGGTGGTATGCCATCACCTTTTCTACATCATCAGAATGGACCAATGTATTTATTGACTGGTTCTTCATCTCTTCATAGGAGTAACCAAAGAGCTGGGCAAACTTCTGGTTGTAGTAACGGAAATTGCCCTTTCGGTCGTCAATGAGAATCGCAATCCCGGCTCCTTCAACCAGTCCCTGAAAGACAAATTTTTGTGCGGCACTGCCCTGCGGTTCCGCTTCAAGCTCGGCCATCCATTTCTTCAATTTAATCAGTTCTTTTAAGAAATTTTCTTTTTCAGGATGTTCTTCCATTGTTGAGGTTATGTATCAATCATAGGAATGTTTTTGGTCAGGAAATATACCTTTCTTCACTTCATCCTTATACTGGAGCACTGCCTGGCGAATTTCTGGAGCGAGTTGTGCATACCGTTTAACAAACTTTGGCTGGAATTCTTCGAACAGACCGAGGATATCGTGAAGAACGAGGATCTGACCGTCACAATAGGGTCCGGCACCGATTCCAATCGTGGGAATTTTAAGTTCTGAGGTTATCTCTTTAGCAAGTGAACTGGGTATCTTTTCCAGGACAACGGCAAAACATCCGGAGGATTCGAGCAGTTTTGCGTCTTTAATCATCTTCTGTGCAGATTTTTCATCCCGGCCCTGAAGTTTATAGCCACCGAATTTATGAACCGATTGGGGGGTGAGCCCGAGATGGCCCATTACCGGAATACCCAGTTCAACCAATCTCTGGATTGTAGGGACCAGCGGTTCAGCACCTTCGACCTTTACCCCTTTGGCTCCAACCTTGAGGAATCTACCTGCATTGTAGACCGCCTGGTTCATCGAAACCTGATAGGAAAGAAAGGGCATATCTGCTATCACCAGGCTGTGTTGAGCGGCCCGGGCAACAACCCTTGTGTGATATAGCATTTCGGTCATTGTTATCGGCAGGGTTGTTTCTTCTCCTGCAAAGACATTGGCAGCTGAATCTCCGACCAGAATAATGTCGATACCAGATTCGTCAAGGAGTTTTGCAAAAAGATAGTCATAGGCGGTAAGGCAAACGATCTTCTCTTTCTGCTTCATCGATTTAATCTTATTTATGGTTACCATTGTTTTGATATTATCCTCCGCGGTTCTTTTAGATTTACAATCTCCTCATAGAGGAGATCAAGGTCTTTGGGCGTTGTGATGAAATCGAACCCCTTGATATCTACAATCAATAGGGGAGAGCGGTTGTAGTGGAAGAAGAATGAGTTGTAGGCATCACAAAGCTCTTCGATATATTCAAATTCGATCTCCTGTTCAAAAGTCCGTGCCCTTTCTTTAATCCGACGATAAAGGAGCTGGGGTTCGGCCTGGAGATATATTACCAGGTCCGGGCCTGGGATGTCCGGTTCTAATAGTGAGTAAATCTTGTCATAAAGAGAGAACTCGGCCTCGTTTAGATTTATCTCGGCGAAGATTCGGTCTTTTGCAAAGAGGTAGTCGGTAATTACCCGCGAATGGAACAGGTCGATCTGGGCGATCTCTCGTTGTTGCCGATACCTTGATAAGAGAAAGTAAATCTGGGTATGGAAGGCATATTTTTCAGGGTCTGAATAGAACTTCTCCAGGAATGGATTCTCCTCAAATTCCTCGAGGATGACCCCGGCATGAAACCTGTCTGCCAGGATCTTAGTCAGGGATGTTTTTCCTGCACCGATGACGCCTTCAACCGCGATAAATCTGAATTCCTTCATCCGAAACCTCTCTGGATATTTCACTCATCCTCAGGTCAGAACCAGGAGGGATAAAATCCGGGGCCAATTCGGCAATAATGTGCAGGGCAAAGGGACGGTTGAAAAATTGGGGGTGGGGTATGGTCAATTCCCTGGTTTTGACAATCTGATTTCCATAGAATATGATGTCTATATCGATGAGCCTGGGGCCCCAGCGTGGACCCTTTATCCGGCCCAGTTTTTTCTCAATCTGTTTCAGAATATTGAGGAGCTCGGTCGGTGGATAATCGCATTTCACCTCAACCCCAAGATTTAAGAAATCGGGCTGGTTCGAATAACCCCAGGGCTGGGTTTTATAGATACGGGACCGACGCAGTATGGTAATCCCTTTTTTTTCTAACTCATCGAGTGCTCGGATAAGATTTTCTTTGCCGTTGCCAAGGTTTGTTCCCAGGAGGAGGAAAATTTTTTCCATAACTTATTCATTTTACCTGAAAGCGAGAGAATGTCAAGGTTCCAGTACGCAAAGGCTAAGGCAACAATGCCTGTAGATAGACAGGGTTCTTCTTTATGCTTTCATAAGAGAAGAATGAGATTCCTGAAAACGGTGAATTGTTGACCAGTTGAACCTGTTCTCTGATTTGCCTGGGACTGAGACAATATCCAGCCAGGCCGATGATTACCCTCTGTGGTTCTTTAACTCTGCTGATGGTTCTTTTGAGAACCTTATTGAGATAGGGTGTGTATGACATAAGGCAGACATAGTCTACGAGTCCTTGATTTAACCACCTTACCCAGTCCTGGTGGAATGTGGTGCGGGCATCTAAAATATTCGGCTTCACCGCGGCGGAGAGCTCAAGTCCTGGCTT
>MUKB01000097.1 GCA_002049785.1 Caldifarciminota bacterium 4484_100 | reverse complement strand
TGAGTTATAAGCTCTTTTTCGATATCGTAGAGCGAGAACCTTATTTCCTTTATGCGATTATCCATTGCAAAATTTTCTAATTTTAAGACTTCTTCGATGGTTCTCGCAGATTCCTTGGCCCGGGTGATTGTGGCATAGATGAAGTCACTATCAGACCTTCTTTGCGAAATATCAAATTTCTGGGCACGACCCAGGTCTTTAACACTCTGCCGTGATGATATTATATCATCAATGGGCATCTTTTTTTTGGCCAAAAGGAAGGTTTTTCTGAGCTGGCGAATTTTGCGGAGTACCTTTTTGTCTTCGAGTGAAAATCTGGTTATGTCCTCGAGTAGTTTGAGAGATTCAGTTAGACGGTTGAGATTTACATCGAGGATGCGGAGCCAGTTCACGATAAATTATATTTGAATAACGGTTGATGTCAAGGGGCGATTTTTCTGCGTCAAGAACAGGGATGCTGAACCAAGTTCAGCATGACAAACCAGAGAAACCAGAGAAACCAGACAAACCAGAAAAACCAGACAAACCAGAAAAACCAGAAAGGGATTTCGGATTTAAAAGATTGATATTCGATGCTCGATTCTTGATGCTGGATAGAACATTTAGTTCATCGATTGACAATCATCATTTTTCGGTTATAATAATTTGTAAAGGAGGTATATGATATTTGTCTCAATGCTTGATTTAATACCGGGCAAGAGTGATAAGGCACAGGAGCTCATTAAATCACTTGAGGTTCCTGAATATATAAAGATCAGGGAATTCTTAAGCCTTTTTGGCAAACCTGACTTTATCATCACATTTGAAGCCCCGGATGAAGAGAAGGCGATGTCGTTCGTCCTGAAGTTTGTTTCGGTGGCGGTTCCCAAGACCTCGCTGGGTGTTTCAGTGGAGCGGATGTGATGCAGAAGACCCTGAGCAAGATTTCAAGGCAGGAAGGGGTTAGCATCGCATACTTGAAAAAGGGAATCAAACAGGGGAGTATTGTTCTTGTTAAAAATAGGAAACATCGAATTACCCCTCTGGCAATAGGACAGGGATTGCGTACCAAGGTGAATGCCAATATCGGAACATCACCGGACCTTGCTGACCTGAAAGTTGAGCTGGATAAGCTCTCCGCTGCAATCAGATTAGGGGCGGATACGGTTATGGACCTTTCAACGGGTGGTGATGTTGATGTAATTCGTAGGGAAATCATTCAGGCATCATCGGTTCCAGTGGGTACGGTTCCCATTTATCAGGTTGCTCTTGAATCCCGGAAAAGGCGCAAGTCCTTTATCAAGGCCTCGGTTGATGAAATCTTCGAGGCGATTGAGAAACATCTTGCTGATGGCGTCGATTTTGTTACGGTTCATTGTGGTGTTACAAGGGAGAGTATTCAGGGTATGAGGAAGAAGAGACGGGTGTGTGGTGTTGTGAGCCGGGGTGGTTCGATGATGATTGAGTGGATGGCGTTTAATAAAAGGGAGAATCCACTTTATGAGCATTATGACCGCCTTTTGAAACTGGCGAAGAAGTATGATGCCACGCTCAGCCTTGGTGACGGGCTCAGACCCGGGGCGATTGCTGATGCTACCGACCGCTATCAATTAAAGGAACTGATTGTCATTGGCGAGCTCGTGAAGAGGGCACGGGCTGAAGGTGTATCGGTAATGGTTGAAGGACCGGGCCATATTCCAATAAATGAAATTGAGGCAAATATCCTGCTGGAAAAGAATATCTGTGCTGGTGCTCCATTTTATGTTCTCGGTCCACTGGTGACAGATAGTGGAGCCGGGTACGACCACATTGTTGCTGCAATCGGAGGTGCCTTAGCTGCATATTATGGAGCCGATTTTTTATGCTATGTTACTCCATCCGAGCATTTAGGACTACCCAATGTCAAGGAGGTTGAAGAAGGTGTTATCGCTGCCCGATTGGCAGCACATGCAGGAGATATTGCCCGTGGTCTGAAATCTGCGCGCCAGCGCGATCTGGAGGTTTCCCGGGCACGTTATGCCCTTGATTGGGAAAGATTGTTGCAGTTGCTTCTTTATCCTGAAAAGGCGAAGAATATCTTCAAACGTGCAAGCTCAAAATCATCCACCTGTACAATGTGTGGTGAATTTTGTGCAATGAAAAAAACAAAAGAGGTTATAAGGGGGTCGAGATGAACAGTAAGGGTGAGGGAGTTATCGAGAGAAATAGGAATTTTGCATTCCGCGGATCTGTTGTATTTATGGCGTCCTGCATTGCTATGGAGATTGTCTTTTTGTTGGGCTACATATTTAAGTTCTTAATAGTTCCCGGTGTTGTTCCCATAATCACTGCAATTGGCTTTATATTCGGTCTGCTTCTAACAATATTGTGCAAGAAGAAAATTATGGTCTCTTCGGCACCTTACATTTTAACCACCGGGGCGATGATATTTCTGACAGTCTGTCTGGGTTTTCTTGACCCTATTGCCCGAATCCCTTTTTTCTTGATATATATCTATATCATTATAATCCCAACCCTTTATTTAGGGGTCAATATTGGAATATACAACACATTCCTTTTTGACCTTGCCTATATCATTATGGTTTTTATCACGAGGCCTTATTACCTTGATACCCATATCGAAGTTGAACTGGTAAAGGTTGCGATTCTTACTTTTATCATCTGGGTGATAATTTCACACCTTGGAGATAATATCGAGAGATTGCGTAAAATCAGCGATGCAACCCTGAAGGCCGCAGACGGTGATTTGACGATCCGTATTAGGGATGAGAAGGGTGATGAAGTTTCTCGTCTGGCGCACAGTTTGAATCTTCTCTTCGAGAACGAGTTGGCAATTGTCAGGGCAGTAATTTCGATTGCCGATAATCTCAGTGAGATGAGTGAGCATATTGCATCAACTGCCAATGAACTTTCTGCATCGTCTTCAGAGATTGTACATTCGACCCAGCAGTTTGCAGGTGCGACGAATGAGCAATTTGATGAGTTGAATAAGACGATCGGACTGAGTAAAAATTTGAGCGAAGTGAATTTTAATGTTGTGGGTAATGTCAAAAAGATTGAAGATTTCTCGGTCGGTGTTTCGGATAACGCCTCCAATGGATTGAAACAGAGTGACATTGTTATCAATAATATTGAATTGATCAGGGAAAAATATGATTATCTCAACTCACTGATGAAGAAGCTACAGGATATCTCATCGACGATTAACCGGATTGTGATTACAATAAATGCAATTGCGGAGAAGATAAATATTCTGGCCTTGAATGCGTCGATTGAGGCGGCGCGTGCAGGTGAATACGGACGTGGGTTCTCAATTGTTGCTGATGAGATAAGTAGACTTGCAGACAGCTCTCAGGAATCTGCATCTGAAATCAGCAAGATTATGAATGAGATGATGAGTTCGATTGAGACCGTAAGTCAGGGGACAGAAGAGGTCAATAAGTCGATTACTGATGGCAGTATTGTGATAAGGTCAACCGTGGATTCGTTGAAGGATATTTCTAATAGAGTGCTACAATTGAACAGTGCGATTAAAGATATAAAAAAGGTTATCTCTAATGAAGAAGAGGTGATTACTGAAATTACAAAACAGGTTGAAAGGTCTTATAATATTGCGAGGCAGAATTCCGAGGCAGCCGAGGAGATTCTTTCCTCTTTACAAGAGCAGGCAGCAGCAAGTGAGGAGTTTTCAGCGACAAGTGAGGAGCTTGTTTCAGTAGCCAATAGGTTGAAGCAGATTATTGAGCATTTTAAGATCCAGTCGAATTCAAATCAGTAGAATTAGATAATGGCAGATGTTTTAATTGTTGAAGACAAGGCGAGCTTCGGCGAGATGCTGAAGACGAACCTTGAAGACAGTGGTTTTGTTGTGCGTTGGATAAAACGGGGGAGAGAGGCCATTTCACTTTTCCGGAAAGAAAAAATCGATATCGCCCTGATTGATTTGAGATTACCGGATATCGATGGAGTGGACCTTTTGCGTGAACTGAAAAGGTCAGATTTTGATACTACATTTGTAATAATGACCGCCTACGGAACAATCGAAAAAGCGGTTGAGGCGATGAAACTTGGCGCCTACGATTTTCTCACCAAACCATTTGATGTTGAACAGCTTATTGTGCTTCTGAATCGCATAATGGAGGAGAAACAGCGTTATTATGAGAATATCCTCTTGCGGGATGAGACATCAAGACTCCTTGGATTTCCCAAGATTATCGGTAAGAGCAGGTGCATAAAAGAGGCGGCAGGACTTCTGGAGAAGGCAGCACCCACAGATACTACGATATTGCTTTTGGGCGAATCAGGAACCGGCAAAGAACTTTTTGCCCGTGCTGCACACCTGCTTTCGCCAAGAAAAGAGAGGCCGTTTGTTGCGATTAATTGTGCGGCAATACCCCATGACCTATTAGAGAATGAACTGTTCGGTTCGGAAAAAGGCGCATTTACCGGTGCGGTGACAAAAAAGATTGGAAAATTTGAGTTGGCGAATAAGGGGACAGTTTTTCTCGATGAGATTGGAGACCTCGACCTTGATCTCCAGGCAAAGATTCTACGGGTCCTACAGGAACGGTCATTTGAACGGCTTGGTGGGACATTTCCAATCCAGGTGGATGTGCGTATAATTGCGGCGACGAATAAGGAACTGCTTGATCTGGTAAAGAAAAATAGATTTCGTGAGGACCTCTATTATCGGCTCAGTGTCTTTCCCATAAAGATTCCTCCCTTAAGGGAGAGAAAAGAGGATATCCCGGTCCTCTCAGAATATATTCTGAAGAAACTTAAGTCAAAAAAGTATCTCACCCCTTCTGCGATTAAAAAATTGATGAAGTATAATTGGCCGGGTAATATTCGGGAACTGGAAAATACGATTGAGCGGGCAAATATTATTGCACCGGAGAAGATTGAACCTCAACACATTCTTCTGCCTGAAGCGACGGGTGTTGAAGGGGAGGGTGAATTGCCGAAGAATTTGAAGGCGGCATCAAAACTGGGCCAGGAACAGGCCGAGGCCTGTGTGATACAGCAGGTATTGAAGGAGACAAAAGGGAATAAGTCTGAGGCGGCACGTCGGCTCGGGGTTTCTTATGTTGTTATCCAGAGATTTTTTATAATGCCGGGAGCCGGACTCGAACCGGCACTCCCTATAAAGGGAAGCGGATTTTAAGTCCGCTATGTCTACCAATTCCATCATCCCGGCGCTCTGATTACCATTATATCCCAAAAAAATGGGGTGTCAACCAGAGAAAGAATGTCACCCTGAATTTATTTCAGGGTCTAAATCTTTTCAACCAGAAAAACGAGAAAAACCAGAGAAACGAGAGAAACCAGAAAGGCATTTCGAATTTCGGAATTGGAAAAGATTTAGTCATTAAGTCATTGAGTTATTAAGTCATTGGAAAAACAGAAAAGCATTTCGGAATTAAAAAGAATGTCACCCTGAACTTGTTTCAGGGTCTAAATCTTTTCAACCAGATAAACCAGAAAAACGAGACAAACCAGAGAAACCAGATAAACGAGATAAACCAGAAAAACCAGAAAGGCATTTCGAGGGCTCAACTATTTACCCGGGATCAATGATATCCAGAAATTGGTCGGTGTTGGCTCAGCGCTAGCCAGAAGGCTCCAGCGAGAATCAGAAGACCTCCCAGGAGTTCACGGCCAGCAGGAATATTTCCGAATACAAGTGCCGCCATCGGCAGGACAATGAGCGGTTGCGCGGTGAGCACGATGCTGGAACAGGATAGATCCCAGTAACGATATGAGCGGAAGGTAAGAAGAAAACTTGCACAGGGGCCTAAGAAGGCTCCGAGGAGTGTAATCAACCAATATGAGGTTCCCACATTGATATCAAATTTTCTTCTGATAAGTGTCCAGATAATAATGAACAGCGCTGCGATACCGACACGATAGAAGACAAGGATATTTGGATGGACCTGGGTAATTTTTTCTTTGGCAAATAGCATCTGTATGGAGACTGCACCACAGGCGAGCAATGTCAGGACAATCCCTGCGCCCACAACCTGCCACTGGCCGACAGAACTTATTACACCTCCAAAAACCATAATCCCAAAACCGACCAATTCTCGAGGTTTCAGCCTTTCACCCAGAAAAACAGTGCTGAGCACAACCGTCATTACCGGTGAAAATCTCCATAAAAAAGAGGCAAATGAGGGGTCGAGCAGGGCAAGACCTGACCAACCCAGAATCATTCCGATACCGGTTGCCAGCCCCAGAAAAAATGTTTTTAAGATTGCACCTTTAGGTAGCCTCAATTGTTTGCTGTGGCCTGAAAGTAGAATAATAAAAAAGGCATACAGGGCTGCCGCTGAAGTCCAGACTGCACTGAAGGTTTCAGGATTGAATCCCTTCAGGCCATATTTTGCAGTGAGGAAGTTGGTTGATACAAGGAGTAGACCACCTGATGCGTATAAAAATCCCTTAAGGTTACTGCATTGCTTATTTCTCATTCTGATTGCATCGATGTGGTTCACCCTTGATTATAATGCTCTTTCTGGTTAAGTCAACTTTTACGGTTCAATATTATTATTGACTTTGGTCAATTTTTGTGTATAATAGAAACACTAAGAAAGAGGGGGTGTGTTTAACAGCAACTTTTTGGTGATTGTGCGCAGAACTTAATTTCCATTAGAAAGGAGTGATAATGAAACCAGATTTAGAGAAATTGAGGTCGATTGTGGGT
>MUKB01000096.1 GCA_002049785.1 Caldifarciminota bacterium 4484_100 | reverse complement strand
TCAATCCTGAATCGCACCCTTACCTGCCTTTCATAGGGTTCAACATGGATGTCTGATGCCCCTTTCTGAACTGCAAACCAGTTCCAAGCGGTTTAAGATGCTGATGAGGCGCTGGCCGGTTTCCCTCTTTTCCTGTACCGCCTTACGTAATTGCTCTTCGGTTAAGAGCCCATTTTTAACCAGATAGGCGCCAAGTTTTTCTTCCATTACTCCACCTTTGTTTCACGGATTACCTCTTCTATTGTGGTAATCCCTTGTTCTAACTTCCGTAAAGCTGAATCTCGTAAGGTCAACATTCCCTCTTCAATCGCGGCCTTCTCAATCTCTCCGGTTGGAGCCTTTCTCAAGATCAACTCCCGGATTCGGGAGGTTACCAGCATATTTTCGAAGATGCCGATTCTGCCTTTATACCCGGTACCGCGACACTCATCACAGCCCTCACCTTTAAATAGGGGAAAGTTGATTTTTTCCGGATCAAGCCCTGCATCCATCAGGACTTCTGGAGCAGCAGAGTTTGTGTGGACTGTAGAAAGAACAAGGTGACCGGTCAATGATGCCCGGATTGAGATTTCAGCGGTTTCTAAATCTCGAATTTCTCCGACCATAATGATATTCGGATCCTGACGAAGATAGGAACGGAGGGCTGAGGCGAAGGTGAGTCCGATTTTTTCATTCACCTGCAACTGATTGATTCCCATTAATGAGTATTCAATCGGGTCTTCTGCGGTTATGATATTCAAACCAGGATCGTTCAGTTCAGTGAGTGCAGAGTAGAGGGTGGTGGTTTTTCCAGAGCCGGTCGGTCCGGTGACGAGCACGATCCCGTATGGTGTTTTTATCGCCCGGCGGAAGGTTTTCAAAGTCTCTGGCTCAAATCCGAGTAGATCAAGGTTCAACTGAATCGCTGAACGGTCCAGGATTCTCAGAGCGATCTTTTCACCGAAGAGGGTAGGAACCGTTGAGACACGGATATCGATAATCTTGTTATGAACCCGTGCCTTTATTCTTCCATCCTGGGGAAGTCGTTTCTCTTCAACTTTCAATTTGGCCATCACTTTTATGACCGTGGCTAAAGCACGGTTCATCTTCTTCGGTGGTTTCATTATTTCGTGGAGGATGCCGTCAATACGGTAGCGCACCCTCATATCTTTTTCATAGGGTTCAATATGGATATCAGAGACATTCATATCAACCGCATCGGTGATGATCTTGCTCACCAGCTTCAGGGCTGGACCGCTTTCGCTACTATCAACCACCTCAGATAAATCTTCCTCTTCCTTCCTTTCTGTGACATCGAGGTTGTCCACCACCTTCACCTTCTGCTCACCAGCTTCAGCCATTTCAATCTCATACATCACATCAGATAGCAGTTTCTGGACATTGTAATGTTCCTGGATGATGTTGAGGATCGCCTCTTCTGAGGCAACAACCGGTTCTATCTCAAAACCCGTGGCGAACTGGATATCCTCAATTGCGGCTACATCTCCAGGATTGAGCATTGCCAGTGTCAGTTTTCGACCGAAACGGGAGACCGGAACGACAAGATATCTTCCTGCAAGGTCTGAAGGTATTAGCTTCAATATAGAATCATCGATCTTTTTATTCCTGAGATCAACCGCCTTCACACCAAAATGTTTTGAAAGGGCCTTTAACAGATCCTCCTCTTTGACAAAACCCATGCGCACAAGGGTTGTCCCAAGTTTAGACCCATCCTTTTTCTGTTCCTCTAAGGCCTGGGCAAGCATGTCCTCAGATATGACACCCTGCTTAACCAGTATCTCACCAAGCTTCATAACAATAATATAATATCAATAATTTTCCAATTGTCAAGAGGTAATTTTATTTTTATAAACAAATTTAGTTCCTGTGTAGTTACAAACCATAAGAATAGGTGTAAAATGACCCACGTCCCAAACTCCTTATTATTGACATAATAACTTTTTGAGTTATATTTTATTATGGAATTGGGGATTGATAGACTTATCTCAGAGCGCTTTAAAATATTGCGCGGGAAGAGAATTGGCCTGCTTGCAAATTTCTCCTCCTGTAATAAGGAACTGAAGCCCACCATCGATATATTTCTGAATCAGCGATATTGCAAACTCAATGTAATATTTGCGCCTGAACATGGCCTTTTTTCTGCCCTGCAGGACCAAAAAAGGGCATTTGACTTCATCGATTCCACAAGGGGGGTTCTTGTATCCAGCCTTTATGGAAGAAGGCTGGCTCCCGACCAGAAGGTTCTTGATGATATCGATTCTGTGGTCATCGACCTCATCGACATTGGGACAAGGTATTACACATTTCTCTGGTCCGCAATGTTGTTGATAAAAGAGTGCGCAAAATCAAAAAAGACGGTCTATATCCTTGACCGGCCCAACCCATTAAACGGTGTTACGGTTCAGGGCCCGGTTCTGGAGCGAAAGTTTTCTTCTTTTGTTGGACTATATCCAATACCGGTGCGTCATGGTATGACAATTGGTGAGGTTTGTAACTTAATCAATCGTGAGTATGCAATCAATGCGGATTTAAGAATCATTCCGATTTCAGGATGGAAAAGAAAATATTATTTTCCTCAAACCGGACTGCGATGGGTTCCGCCTTCACCCAATATGCCCTCTTTTGATACCACACTTGTCTATCCTGGAATGTGCCTTCTGGAGGGAACAAATATTTCTGAAGGTAGGGGGACAACCAGGCCATTTGAGACCTTCGGTGCCCCTTATATCGAACCTGAAAGGCTCTGTAGTGCTCTGAAAAAAGAGCGGATTAAAGGTGTAATATTCAGACCGACATCGTTTATACCTACTTTTAGCAAATATCGAGGCCGACTATGCGGTGGGGCACAGGTCTATGTCCAGAACGGCAAGGTCTTCAATCCGATTCTACTCGGTCTTGCGGTCATAAAGACAATAAGAAATTTGTATCCAAAGGAATTTCAATGGCGCAAACCGCCCTATGAGTTTGAGAAAAAGAAGTTGCCCTTTGATATCCTGATCGGCAATAGCTGGGTGAGAAGGATGTTGATGAAGGATGAACCTTTGTGGAAGATTGAAAAGCGATGGTCCTGCGGGTTCAGTCATTTTAAAAAACTTAGAAAGAAATATCTTATCTACGACTAATATGGATGCATTACTACTTTCTGCTGGTTATGGAAAAAGGTTGAGGCCGATTACCCACGAGATACCAAAACCCCTTCTGCCCATAGTAGACAGAAAACTTATTGATATAAACATTGAAAAGCTTCTAAGCCAGGGGGTAGAGAGAATTTATATAAACCTTTATCATAGGGCAGACAAGTTATCTGCCTATTTAAAGGGTCGGCGCAATATCAAATGGGCGATAGAAGAACGGTTGAGTGGAACCGGTGGTGCCCTGCTCAATTTCTGCTCCGTATTGAAGCGAGATTTTTTATACCATTCGGGTGATGTGATTTCGGCCATTAATATACAAAGACTCTTGAAATTTCATCTGAAAAAGAATGGTATTGCAACCCTTGCTCTGCTTAAAAACCCCGGGACCAACTTTATTGAGCTCGACGGTTATAGAATAAGAAAGATCGATGCGGTTAGTCATCGCAGCTACTACACCTTCTCCGGTATCGCAATTTTTTCACCCCGGATCTTCACATACCTTCCTGCAAAAAAGAAATTCAGTATCGCAGAAGTCTTTGAGCGTATCATCAAAAATGGAGAAGCGTTGTGGGGTCTGTCGATGAGTATGGACTGGTACAACATAAATACCCACAGGGCATACTGGAAAATCCACTATGATATTTTAAAGAGAAAGAAGAATCTCTTTGGGAACAAAATTAAAGGTCCGATGTATATAGCTCCTTCAAGTAATGTAGCGTCAAGAAAATTTTCTGGTTTTGTAAGTATTGCAGACAATTGCTATATCCACAAAGATGTTAAACTTAAAAATGTCATTGTGCTTCCTGGAACCGAGGTCGAAAATGGCAATTTCAAAGACTGTATCATCGGTAACAGGTTCTGCATTCGGGCCAGATGAAGATAGGGGATTTTCAGATAATTGAGGAAATCAATACCGGAGGTTCGGACCGTAAATTTTATCGGTGTCGGGATAAAAATAGAACCTTCATACTCATCCAGGACAAAGAGATCGGGCGGTATGTTGCCCTCCAGAAACATCTTTACAAAAATAAGATTGCGGTTCCTGAACTCTACTGGTATGATATTGATAAAAATATTGCGGGTGTAGAGGACCTGGGCAGGGATTCACTCTTCAATGAACAAGGTAAATTACAATACTACTATCAGGCGATTGACGAACTCATTAAACTCCAGATTGATGCTACAGAAAATGCTCCGACCGATTTCTATTATGATGCAGAGCATATCAGATGGGAACAGGAGTATTTCAAGAGTTTTTTTCTTAATCAATTCTTGGGCCTTGAATCTAAAAGGATTGATTCGATTCAGACGGAACTCGATGATATTGCACAGAATTTACTGAAGATGCTTAAATTGATGGGCGGTTTTCTGATGCATCGCGACTACCAGTCGATGAACCTTTATATTAAAAAAGGCCGAATCAGAATTATCGATTTCCAATCGGCCCGGATCGGTCCGCTCGGTTATGACCTGGCATCGCTTCTGAAGGACCCATATGTCCGACTTTCACATAACCAGGAGTTTGAGCTCTTTGATTACTACCTTGATCGATTGAAGAGGCGTGGTATTAAATACAGACGCCAGGATTTTCTCAGACATTATCAGTATACAGGATTGCAGAGGATTATGCAGGCACTCGGAGCCTATGCAAACCTTTGGCTCAATAAAGGGAAGGAATGGTTCAAGCAATTTATCCCCACTGCCCTACAGTCGCTTCAGGAGAGTCTCAAATCGACCCCATATAAAAATTTTCTAAAACTGCTTGAGGAAATAGATATATAAAGATGGACTTTAAGATTCTCGAGGAATTCTTGCTTCAGTGTATAAAAAAGAAGATATTCCCTGGTGCAGTATGCTGGGTTGGTGATTTAGACCAGGTTTATTACTTTGAAGCCTATGGAGATTCCCAGATTGTCCCGGAAAAAAGGTTGATGACCAGGGATACGGTCTTCGACCTTGCATCACTGACCAAGCCTCTGTGCACCGCGACCCTGATGATAAAATTATATGAAGAAGGAAAGGTTAGATTGGAAGATAAGATTTCACACTTCATCCCCGAATTTAAAAATAGCGTAAATGGAGAAAAAACAATTAAAGGACTTTTGACCCATACCACGGGAATACCAGCCTGGTTTCCCCTTTATCTCTTGGCCCGAGATGAACGATGGGATTTTCTCGCCCGGGTAAACACCGGTTCTCATAATGTGCTCTATTCCTGTCTGGGTTATATCATCCTCGGTCGGATTATCGAGACAGTTTCTGGAGACCGGCTCGATGTCCTCTTTGAGAAAAAGATTAAAAAAATGCTCGGATTGAATCAAACCCATTTCAATCCAAAAACTGTTGATGAGGTCGCCCCTACTGAACTGGGTAACAGTTATGAGCAGGGGATTGCGCGTAAATATGGTGATATCAAAAAGGTTCCCTGGGTTCAACTTTTGGTCACACCGGTTTTACCGGAACGATGCTACTTGTAGTTCCAGAGAATAATTTAATTATTATTCTACTCACCAATGCGGTCCATCCTGAGGTGCGGTTAAATATTATGATGCCAATCAGGCAGAGAGTTGTTCAGTTGATAAGTGAGATTATGGGGCTACATGCTAATAGATAAAAAGGAGATAGCCTGCCAACAGCCCCAGGCCATCCCAGCAGAGATCACGCCAGGAAAATTGGCCTTTCTTTTTTTTGTCATATATCTCTTTACTTAAACCGAGAACTGCGGTTAAGGAGACCGCATAGACCCGACCCAGATGTTCATCCCTTTTCCATCTGCAGACATAGAGGTGATAGGTGAGCCCGGGCAGGGCTGCACAGGCAGAAAAGTGGAGGAACTTATCCTGGGAAAACCAGGGATCGTGGATGGTTTTTTTGTATCTGACCTTAGTTGTATCTTTAATAATAGTTGTATCGCTACTGTCTGCTGCTGAATTGTATCCTGCAGTGAGAATAAAGGCGATGAAGATATAATAAGTCATTGTTCTATTATAAAAAGATTATTCACGGTGTCAAGCCATATAGAAAACCATTTCGGAGTTTGGAATTGAAAAAGAAAAAAAGTCATTCTGAATTTATTTCAGAATCTCCTGATTTAATGATTTTAACAATGACATGGTGACTCAATGACGCAATGACTAAATGTTTTTCAACCAGATAAACGAGAAACACCAAGAGAAATCAGACCCTTGACATCCTGCAAAATCTTATTATAATTGTTTATAAGAATAGCGGAGGCTTATGAAGGGAGAAAATGATGAAGATAAAGATAGCACTCACAATCTCCTTGTCCGTGTTTCTCCTGTGGGGGTATACGGTTAAGTATTGGCCTGCCCAGTTTTCGTTTTATGAGGAGCACGGGTATACAAGGATAGAGGCATCGGATTTTGTTCTGGTGGGTGAACCTGGAGAACCTGAATTACCCTCAATCACGCTCAATTATATTATTCCACCGAATGCTCGGGTCGAGTCTTTGATAATAATAGATTCGGTTGTTAGTCAGTTCCCGGGTGAATATCTTATCTATCCAACCCAACCTGTAAATCTTCCTGGAGAGTCGCTTCCCTGGGTTGAGCCTGATACCGGCATATATAATTCAGACGAGTTATTTCCTGACCGTTTTATTCGGGTGGTTGGTTCGGGTATTATGGACGGGGCAGGGCTTGTTGCGGTAGAGGTGATGCCGATTTTGTATCGTCCAGAGTCGCGCAGGCTTTTTCTTGTTGAAGATATTGCCTTCAGATTTTCTTTCGCCGAACAAAATCCGCCTGTTTTAAGGCCTCAGGTTCGGGGCAGGTATGAGCAGATGGTTT
>MUKB01000008.1 GCA_002049785.1 Caldifarciminota bacterium 4484_100 | reverse complement strand
GGAATTATCTCTCCGGTATGGATATTTGTCAAAGGGACTTCAGCGGTTGGGGCAAGATAAAGGTTGTCATCCTGGCAATAATACATCTCCCGCGCAAGTTTGGGAAGCTGACCGGTGCCGAAAAGGCATTGTGGAGGGTTCAGGACCGGTGGGAAAACCTCAAGATAACTATGTCTCTGCGTGTGGATATCCAGAAAGAAATTTATCAGTGCCCTTTCCAGTTTGGCACCAGCACCCTTATAAAGGATGAATCGCGAGCCCGCAATCTTTGAAGCCCGCTTCTGATCCAGAATATCCAGGGCAGTGCAGATATCCCAGTGGGGTAGAACATTAAAATCGAATCTGGGAGGCTCTTTTAATCCCCGCACATATCTGTTGGCACTCGAATCAGGACCTACAGGAACCGATTTATGCGGAATATTGGGAAGCCATTGCATCTTTCTCCTGAACTGCTCATCGACCTTTTTAGATAATTTCTCCTTTTCTTTAATCTGTGCACCTATTTCCCGCGCCCGGTCCATCAAATCGCTCGTATCTTTACCTTCCCGTTTCAACTGGCCAACCTTTTCTGAAAGTTCATTCCTTTTCTGCCTCAACCTTTGCAACTCGGTTATCAGGGCACGCCTCTTTTTATCGAGTTCAAGAATCTCATCCAGGGAGATATCCTCTCCCCGATCCCTAATTGCCTTTCGTATAAGTTCGGGTTCTTCCCTTAAAATTTTTATGTCGATCATTATGACTATTATACCATTTTTTCAATTCAAGTCAATGATATAAACTAATTTTTCCCAACTGCAGAAACTACTATAAAACCGATTTATCGCCCATTTTCTCTGAAAATAAAAAATCGGTATAAAAAAGCCCCCGCACTTTTTGTGCGGGGGCTTTATCTTAAACTGTATAATTACTTCACAACCGTAAGCTTGTGCGTAGCAACCTCAGAACCAACCTCAAGTCTCAAGAAGTAGACACCATTGGCAACCGGACGATGAGAATCATCCTTCAGGGTCCAGTATACAGTCTTTGTTCCCTGTGGCTCAACCACACGATTGACCAGTGTCTTCACCAGTCGACCAGAGATATCGAACACCTTAAGTGTTACCGGACCAGGTTTTGTGGTCGTATAGGTAATCGGTGCATAACCCTTAACCGGATTCGGCATATCCGGAGCAAAGCCGAACGCGGTCGGCTGGGTGAATTCACCCGGCTTCTCTTCGATTCCGGTCATACCGGTATGGAAGACCTCGTGGTCAGTAATGTATGAACCATTAAAATATCCACTCGCAACAAAAACACCAAAATCACCCGCAGCGGTCGTGGTGACTACAACTGGTGAGACATTACCCATTGGATGTGGTTTAGGCTTATTCCAGTTGGTCCAGGTATCGGTATATGGGTTATATGACCAGGTTTCATCACTTGCTCCACCTGAGATCTGTCCACACACTACCCAGAGTTCTTTGTTAACGTGGTCAACACCACTGGGCACACGATAACGGCCAGCCATTCCTGGAATGTTTGTTGGCGAACCCCAGGCAATCTGGGAGGCATCGCTTTGGTCAATGATGCCCACAATATAGTCATTGCGATAGGTACTTGTGCCATCATAACCACAGGCTACAATCGCAAATGTATCAATCACACCACCAGCAAGACAACCTCTGCCAACACCGGGCATTGATGTTGCCTGGGTCCAGGAATCCAGATAGGTATCATAGAAGTATACATCAGTATGTGGTGTATTACCAGTTCCCCAGTTACCACCACCAAGACAGAAGATGAGAGAATCATTATACACCCCAGTCGCATGGTCAATCCATGCCCTTGGTGAGGCCGCACCGCTTGACCACTGGCTAGTAGATGGGTCATATATATCAACCCTTGTGAGTGCTGTTGGCCAGCTATCAGTTCCACCAATTCTGTAGTATTTGCCATTCACACCCTGGGCAGAACCATAAGCACCGCAACCGTATGGATTATCCGGACCCGCACTCCAGGAACCTGCAGCAATGTCGTAAATCTGAGTCTGGCTCAAATAACCACCGGTAGTTCTAATGCCAAAGACCATATATTTACCATCGTGTATGGTCGCCATCTCGTGTCCTGAACTTGGCGATGGGAATTGGGCAGAGAGTATCTCCCAGTAAACAGTGGTAACAATGGTCTGGCTGGTCAGGGTGTCATTTGCCGGATTCTCGTCACCAGAAAGGACTGTGTAGGCGGTGATGTCATATGTAATACCGCTTGTCCCACAGGAGGTCCAGCTGGGCCAGGTGATTGTGGTATCGGTTCCAGAATTCAAAGTAATATTTGCGCTCTGGCTATAGATATTAACTCCGGCTGAATCGATTAGGAAATAGACATCAAATGTCTCGGTATATCCACCATAATTCCGATATCGGGCACTGGGATTAATCGTGGTATTGGGCAGAATCGTTGCCCCAGGTGCAAGAATCGCCTGGGTACCCACATCGTGGTTGGTCCCTGCAATACCAACATCATATACCCAGACCTTGTCCGGACCGGACTGGTCAAGGATATAGACATACCGGCCGTCAAATGTGCAGTCTGCCTCATATCCCTGGGTCTGTCCAGGGTCACAATCCCAGACCGAATCTGGAGTGGTATTGGGCACACCACCGCTCACGCTATACTGATAAAAGTGAGCCGGGTTCGCTTCCTCAGCCTGGAAAATCATATCCGGAGGTGTAGATGCGCTCCAGGCACCGGACATTCCACAGGGAGCTGATGCAACACTCCAGGTATTCCAGGAACCAGACTGAGATGGTATTGCCCAGGCACACTGATCAGCCGACCAGTCGCTCGGATAGATTGCATCATCAACCGCATTAAATCCCAGACCTTCAGCACTGGACCAGGGCATTGACCGATAGACCGTTCCATTCCCGGTTATCATATCAATCTGATAGACATTGGCGTCAAAACCTGCCATATACATAATATCATTGCCCGCATAGCCGATACCAAGGTGATATGAAGGGGCGCCACTGCCTAAGGTGAAGGAATCGACCTTAGTGCAGGGCGATGTCTTCTGAATTGCATAGACCGTGGGATAGGCAGAGTTCCACTGGGTTATCCAGAGAACATCACGGTCCCAGTCATATGTAATACCCCAGCAATAACCAGTTGGATTTATCGGACTCAAATCGATTGTATCAACCAGAGTCGGCGTAGACCGCGGCCCGTCATAATGGGACGGTTGTGGGTTCGGCACCTTAAACACATGTGCCGGTGTTGCTGCAACATCCTCTGATGTTGCCTGCAAAAAGATTGGCATTAAGCAAAGCGATAACGCCAGAATAATAAACTTCTTCATTACTGCTCCTTTCGTTTATTATTTATTTGGGATAATTTTTCTTCTCATTTCAGGCTATCCCTTAAACCCGGACTTTTTGCTCCTATCACCCCCTTTCAAGAGTTTGAAACGATTTCAACATTATATTATATCTAAAATCTAACCCCTGTCAACAACTATCTGCATCGCAAAGACATTAAATTTCAAAGAATTATTGCTGATATCCCTTCCGCATTATCCAGTTCAGTATAGATGCCAAATTTTATTAAATGACCCAATCCACAATTTTCGTGGAACCCTTGGTCGTTGACATAACCCACTATTTAGGTAAAATAGGCTATGGAATTGAAATACGGCACCAGCACCATTACCTGTAATGTACCTGAGAGAAATTTACTGGCGGTATTGGAACCAAAACCTGATGAGCCTCTAAGAATTGAAGAACTGTTGAAAAGTGGTGTAACAGCACCGATTGGTGCCCCGAGATTGGTCAAACTTCTGCGCCGAAACCGGCCCAGGGATCTGGTGATCCTTGTTTCGGATATAACCCGTTCAATCGCCAATTATCAGGAAATCTTGAGATTCTTAATTGGCGAAATTGTTGATGCCGGGGTAGATGAAAAGAATATCCATTTCATCATTGCAATCGGCACCCACCGCCTCCACACCCCGGAAGAGAACAGAAGACTCTACGGCAGGCTTCTTGATGAATTCGAATTCACCTTCCATAACTGCCGCAATGAACTCGTCCGTATCGGTAAGACGAGCACAAATCTGGTGGTGGAGGTGAACCGACGGGCAAGGGAAGCTGAATTCGTGATTCTGACCGGTCGGGTTGACTTCCACTATCTTGCAGGGTTCTCCGGAGGAAGGAAATCGATCTTGCCTGGAATATCTTCATATAATACCACAAGGGCGAATCATTCAAAACTGCGCCGACCCGGAGTTGCCATTGCTGAACTGAAAAATAATATCATCGCCCAGGAGATGGCCGAGGCAGCCGAACTCTTCAAACCGGATTACCTGGTGAATGTTGTGGAGACCCCGACCCGAAAAACATCACGGGTCTTTTTTGGTAACCCGATATTTGCTTTTGAACAGGCCGTAGAATACTTCTGCACGCAGAGGAAACAGACCATTACACAACCAGCCGATGCGGTGATTGTCAGTGCCGGAGGTTATCCATACGATAAAGATTTCTATAACAGCCATAAGTCCTTGAATCTGGCGATGCGTGCACTCAAACCGAAAGGCAGTATTATTCTCATTGCTCGATGTCAGGAGGGGTTCGGCAACATGAAATTTTTAAAACTTATGCAGGAAAACAGTATTGACCGGCTTCTCGGCTATCCTGAAGATAAGATTGAAATCGGAGGTCATCGGGCATTTGTTACCGCCCGAATTTTAAAAGAACACAAGGTCTATGTGCTCTCAGACCTGGAGCCTGAAACTGTGAAATCACTCGGGTTCAAACCGATAACCGAATTGAACGATGCCATTGAAAAGATAAAAGGTGAGCACGGGAATGATTACAAACTATTTATCATCCCCAATGGGAAGGTGGTCTTGCCTGTTCTTAACCAAAGGAGGTAATTATGATGCAACAGTTAAGGAAAAAGACAAGATTGATCCTCTTTATTGCTCTGGCAGGCTTCGCCCTCTTAATATTTTTCAACTGGGGGTTGAATGTAACCGGACGTCGCGGCATGAGGTCAAAGAATATTGCCAAAATTGACGGAATCACTATCTCATATCAGGACTACATAAATTATGTCCGTAACAAAGAAAACAGCCAGAAGGGCATAACCAGGGATGAGATCTGGTCTATGCTCATCGATGATATTATGTGGTCACGCTTACTCCAGAAAGAACGAATTTCAGTAACCGACGAAGAGATCTGGGCGATTATCAAAAATAATCCCCCGCCTGAGATCTACAATTCCGAATATATGAAAGATGAGAATGGGAAATTCGACTGGAACAAGTATTACCAGCTCCTGAAGGCACCCCAGAGCATCCAGTGGTTATATCAATATGAACAACAACTACGGAGTGAACTTCCCAAGGAAAAGGCCCGCACCATACTGACCACCCTCGGCTGGGTTTCACCATTTGAGGATAGTATTCTCCTTCTCTGGCAGAATACGAAATATGACTTCTCTTTTATCAATATTGCACTTTACAAAATGCACTCAAGGGTGAATATAGATGATACCAAAATTGAAAATTACTATAAAAAGCATAAAAAGGAATTCGTCATTCCCGAGAAAAGGATATTGAAGTATGTCTATTTCCCACGCCGGCCTTCATCCGCAGATACAACCGAGGCCCGGGAACGGCTTGAGGACTTTCTTGCCGAGTTAAAACTGGGCGAAGATTTTCTGAAACTGGCAAAGGATGTCTCTGATGATACCCTTGTTGAATACCGCTTTGAAAAAGAATCGCTGGTCAAACCATATCTCTTAAAGGTATACAAGAGCCTGAAAGATGGAGAGGTCTCAGGGATATTCAAGGGTGCGCACGGTTTTGAGGTAATCAAACGTGTGCACAAAGGACTATTCTATCGGGTCAAGGCAAATATTGAAGTCTCTGCAACCACGGTTGATGATATCTACGACCGCATCAATGCATTCAAGGAATCTGCCAAGGAGATAGGTTTTGATTCTACCGCAATAGACTTTGAGATACCGGTACGCCAGACCATCCCCTTCACCGCGGATGGCGTGGATTTTCCAGTAAATAATAAAAAGAAACTGAAAGATTTCACCTTCCATGCCGGACCAAAGGATATCGGTGGACCCTTTAGCAGTATCGGCGGTTATTACCTGTTTGCACTCGACTCAATAATTCCTGCAAAAGAATTGACATTAGAGGATGCCAGGCCAAGGATCAAGGCGCGACTGGAGAATAAGGTTCTGAAAGACAACCTGAAACAATATATGGCAGAACTCTATGACCAGTTGAATACAGGTAAGACAATGGCTGAATTGAGCAAGACCGATACCCTGATTTCATACCAGTCCGGGATAAAGGACCAGACCCTGGTTCAGATTGCCACCGCCTACGGCGAGGAATTTGCCGGTGTGGTCGCCTCGCTGAATGAAAATGAAATCTCACCCCCACTGGTTACCGATTGGGCAGGATATATCATCCGCTGTGACCGTAAGATTATAACCCCTGTCGATTCGAATATGGTGCGGCTACTTCAGTACAAAAGGCAGGAACGTCTCAACCTCATTACCCAGGAACTCTTCACTCCGGAGGAGATCGAAGACAATCGCGATGACTTCTTCCTCCAGTAGCTCTTCTATTCAAAGATATAACCGAGGAGCCCCTTTCCAATCTGCACCTCGGGAATCTCTTTAATCTGAACCTTGAAGTCATAGCGCCACACATCTCCGAGTTGATTGAAACTGAAATTTGCCTGCCAGCAATGGAGGTCACGCTGGAGATTGAAACTATAATTGACCAGACGCTTTGTCTCCCAATCATAACGCGCCGAATATGAAACAAGCCAGTTGCGTGTCGGTTTCAACTTCCCATTGAACCAAATCTGATATGTCCCCGCTTTTGTATAACTCTGATTCAGATTTATTGAAAAGAAACTCAGTACAAAAGAGATTGAATTTGTTATGGTATAGGTGTAGTCATAATTATATGGATTCCATTCACCTCTTATGTTTAAATTAAAACTGCTGATCGGTCCAGGAAAAAGGTTCGCCGGCAATTCCCCAAAAAATTTAAATGGCGTCAAAGAATCGGTGAGAAGATTATACGCACCATTCCAGTTCATCTTGAGGACATGAATCTTCTTCAACTCTTCACCAAACTTCGCTTCAAACTCCTGACCGATCCCAAAGGCGATCTGATTGCAGGGAGTGAACCTGGGAATTCCGGAGACCACAGGAAACCGCTCCGAATGAAAATCAGGGGTATAAGAATATGAAATCTGTGGAATCACCTTATGCAGGATACCATGGAAGCCCAGAAGTTCCAGTCCAAAGATCCGGTAGAAGATCGTCGTTGCACTGGTCGTAAATGAATATGCAGCACGCATCCGCAACCTATTTCCTGCAGTATCCTGATCAAATCCCGCAAGATCGAAATTGACTCGAGGTGAAATTGTAAATAGACCCAGTATATTCTGCTTAAATGAAGGGGCGGTACTGATATCCGCGCCCACAACCCGGGTTGTATCAACAGATGATTGGTATTGTTCACGGGTAAAATGTCCAGCGACCGAATAATTTATCGTTGAAAAGAGAAGGCGTGAGGGTGTAGAGAACGAATAGCCGGGGAGTTTTTCAATTATCGTGCTGTCAGCTATGTTTTCCATCCGTTCGAAAAAAAGGGTATTCTTTATACTATTGAACTCCCCGGTGATGGTTGCCTGTGATGAAATCTCTTTCTTCAACCATAATACTGTAGTATCTGTAAAATCCTGCTGATATTGATTATCGCTGATATAGTGAATGTCGCAATTGAAACTCGAACCCAGAAGAAAATATGGAGAACTGTTTCTCGCCTCGATACTATACCGTTTCCGCCTGGTATCTGTTTCTTTTATATAAGAGCTGTGGATCGTTCCTTTGGTGAATGGGTTATAATCCCAGATAGCCTCTAAGTGTGGCATTATCCCCTTCTTCTCCATAGCATCAACCTGGAGGGTGAGGTCTGCATAATCTGAGATGACGAAATAATAGGCAAAACCGCGAATAAATTTTCCAAAATCGCGGGAATTTCCGGCCCGAAATGGCAAAAGTCCGGACTTGCGTTTCTTCGATATGGGAACAAACCAGAACGGCGCGGCCACAACTGGAACACCCTGGATATAGAGAAAGATCGGTCGGGCAATAACCATATCTCCAAGATATATCTTCATTTTCGGGGAGTAGAAATAGTAATGGGGAGGTGTATTACTACAGGTGGTATACACGCCGTCGTAGGCATTTATAACATCCTTACTCACCCAAATAACCTTCTTTCCTTCAAGAAATCCCTTACCGATCTGGGTTCGTGCGTTGGTCATCAATGCCTTTCTATTTTCAATATTATACTTAAGATAATCGCCCTTGATCGAATCACCCATCTGCCTGAGGTCGCAATTTCCGAAGGCCTCAAGAACATTTTCATCAATGTGATAATATGCACTATCTGATGTCAATTTGATATCTCGGTATGTAATTATCGAAGAGTCAGAAAGGGTTATCAACGATTTTTCTAAATCGTATACAATCTCTTTTGCCTGATAATGGATTATATCGACCGTATCACCCGGAGCTGTATCTACGGCCATCCCCAGGTATAAGATGATTATCATTCCTTAAGAATTTCTTTATAACTATCCAGAACAACCTTATAATATTTTAATGCAGTCTCCTCATCATCCAGGGCACGATAGATATCGGCCAGACCCTCATTTATAGCCACCAGAATCTCCAGATTGGCAAGCTCCCGATGCTGCTGACATAACTCGAGGGCCTTCTTGTAGTAATTGATGCCTGAATCATACGCCCCTTTTCCAACTACTAACTGAGCAGATTTTATCAGATACTCAATCGCCTTGTTGTAACTCTCCGCCTGCTGAAGATGGTAGGCAGCAAGCTCTTCATATCCTTCAAGCCTACTGTAATAATCTGCCAGATGTTGATGTCGTCTCTTCTTATCCGGGATGAGGTCATAGATTTCATTATGGAGTAACGGATTTATAAATATGTAATAGTTTAAAAATCGACGCAGGAAGCCCCTTTTTACAAAATATTCAAAGAGTCCAAGATTATCTTTGTCCACAGGAAACTCATCGGGGATAATCTTAATCCCGGCGATAGCAAGATTATAAATAAAATCCTTCTTCTCTTCCAGTAGTTCGACCCGGCGTTTGACCACTGTCTTAAAGTCATGGAATGGGAGGTTAAAGCCTCCGATTGCAGCTTCACCCTGGTACTGTTTATAAAAATAGTCGAGCCTCTCCTCCCTATAAAGTCGTAAAAACTGTGCAATATGGAGTGGGGTGGCAGCAGCGAATTTAATTTCTTCATTAATTTCGTTCTTGACCAGGTTTATCAAATCCTCCCTCTCGATCTCGCGCAATTCAAATTCCTTGATTCCTGAAATGTTCACCTGGGAGAGGGCTGAGGAGAAAATAAAATATACATTTTCATCGGCCAATTTAAGTATAAGGTTCTGCATAAAATTGACCGAAGACGGATCCATATTCTCAACATCCTCGACGATAATAACAAGAGGTCGATTCCAGGACATTCTTTTAATAATTTCAGCAATGTTGGTAGTAACAAGGTCAACCCTGACCTTCAGGTCCATCTTCTCTAAAATCGTCTCCTCCTCGCTCAGACCCAAAAAATCGAGCACTGCAAGATAGGTCGTGCCGATATCGGCAATACCCAGTTCCTTGAGACGCCTTTCAATAGCCTGCTGTTTTTCTCCAATCGATTCGACATCCTCAATCTCCAACAACTGCTCAACAAGTTCCATAATCGGTTCCAGACTGAGACGCCGAATAATGGGTGGACAGACCGTGCGCAGGACTTCTTTTTGTTCCTGCCATCTCTCTACCAGCTGGTCAATGAAGACCGTCTTTCCGATTCCGGTAGGTCCAACAATCAAAACCGCATTAGAAACACTCAAAAGATTCTCCATGGCATCAATCTGACCCGCCCGGGAGATTCTATTTTCTTTTCTTATCTGCTTGGGAAATTTCAAATCTCCCCGGGGCTGGTCAATCCTGCAGACGAGTATCTGGCTCGACATCCCTTCAATCGTGAGCATACCCAGCGAGGTGATTTCAAAGTCGTCGAGGAGTTTCTGCTCAACCTCTTCAGATATCAGGACCTCGCCGAACTTCGCAATACGGGAAAGGCCCTTGGCAAGACCTGGATACTGGGAAAAACCGAACCTCATCTCCGGGTAGAATTCACGCATCTTCAAAAGTGAGGCGACAATCTCAACGGTATCAGATTGACCGAGGATCAGACTCTTCTCAACCTCAACGATACTTCCGGAGAATTGCTCCAAGGTTTCAATTATTTCATAAAACTTCTCTCTATTTAAATCTCTCAGAAAGATACTGAAAAAATAGTTCATAATCTGAATGGCCTTTTGATAAGTGTCTTTAATGGATAAAATTTAAATTCTTCATTCGTATTCATTGTTGCAATCACAAGTTCTGGAGAAAATTCACAGAGGGTCTGGAGACAGGCGCCACAGGGAAGAATGAAATCTATCTTTGGTGAATATAAAAGTAATAATAAAAAATTCCTTTGGCCTGAAGCAACAGCCTTAAACAGCGCGACCCTTTCCGCACACATACTCAAAGAATAAGAACTATTTTCAATATTGACCCCGGTAAATATTTCGCCATCCTTGCAATAGAGCCCGGCACTCACCGGAATTGAGGAATAAGGCGCATAGGCATTGGTAATCCCTTTCTTTACAAGTTTTATCATCTCTCTTGCAAGTCGCTTATGAGAGACAGCTGTCGAGGAAATCTTCACCATAATGTATCCCTTCGATATCAAGATATCGGGCAATTGTCTTGGCCAGGTCCGAAAACGATCTCCTGATTCCCAAATTAACCCCGGGTGCTTTTCCCGAATGGGCAAGGATCGGAACATATTCGCGGGAGTGGTCGGTCGAAGGGGTGGTTGGGTCATTGCCATGGTCTGCAGTAATAAAAATGAGATCCTCGCTTCTTCGATTTTCGATTATCTCTTTTAAACCGCCATCGATCTCAATCAATCCGTTCTTGAATCCTTCGATATTATTACGATGACCCCAATCCATATCAAACTGCACGAAATTTGCCACAATCAAACCCTGCTCCACCTCATCCATCGATTTGAGCACATAATCGACACACTCAAGGTCATTGACTGAATGATAGGAGCGGTCATAACCACGATGGCTGAAGAGGTCATCCACCTTGCCGATTACGATAACCTGATAACCTTTTCTCTGGGCAAGGTCAAGCAGTGTCGGCTCTGGTGGAGGCAGGGAAAAATCACGGCGGTCCTTGGTGCGGTAAAAATTCGGTGCTGAGCCCGCAAATGGACGGGCAATAACCCGTGCTACATTATGCTTCCCCTGCATAACCTCTCTTGCGATTTCACAAAATTTATATAACTCTTCAAGGCTGAAGACATCGATGTGACAGGCAATCTGCAGGACACTGTCCGCCGAGGTGTAAACGATCGGTGATTTTGTTCTGATATGTTCCTCACCCAACTGTTTGATAATCTCTGTCCCTGATGCCGGCTTGTTACCCAGAATCTTATGGCCGAACCTTGATTCAAGTTCCTTTATTATCTCATCGGGAAACCCTTCAGGATAAGTGGGAAATGGAGATTTTAAGACAACACCAAGAAGTTCCCAGTGTCCAGAAGTAGAATCCTTGCCTGGAGACCTCTCTGCCATCTTACCAAAGCAGGCAAGAGGTTTATCCACCCTCTTGACACCCGCAATATCAGCGATATTGCCCAGACCGAGTTTTTCTAAAAATGGCAGGTTCAGACCGCCACAAGATTGTGCAAGATTTCCTAAGGTATTACTTCCCTGATCTCCATACTGATCCGCATCTGGAAGTTCACCGATACCAACACCATCGAGAATGAGAACGATTGCGCGCTTCATTAATCAAATTATATTCATAAATATTAAATTGTAAAGTCTCTCGAATATAAATCAATGGCTAAAGTCTCTGCCAGACATTTTTGTCTAAACTACGATACTGGATCGCCTCTGCAATATGGGTGGTCTTGATATCCTCAACCCCTTCTAAATCAGCAATTGTCCGGGCAACCTTCAGCACCTTATCATAAGCCCGGGCTGATAGACCGAACCGCTCAATCGCGGTTTTCAGCAATGACTGGGACTTCTCATCGATAACACAGAACTTTCTTATGTCACGCGTCCCGAGATGGGCATTGCAATAGACCTTTCTTCGATGTTTATATCTTTGAAGCTGGCGAGACCGCGCCTGGTTTACCCTTTTTCTTATCTCCTCGGAAGACTCACCCGGCTGGCTCGACTTCAGTTCATCGTATCGCAAGGATGGAACCTCAATATGGATGTCGATACGGTCCAGAAGTGGACCAGAAAGTTTTGAATGATACCGTTGTATCGCCTGGGGCGTACATCGGCATTCATGATAGGGATCAGTGAAATAGCCACAGGGGCAGGGGTTCATAGCGGCCGCAAGCATGAATCTCGCCGGGTATGTAAGGGTAATCTTTGCTCTACCGATCGTTACCGAACCATCCTCAAGGGGTTGGCGAAGAACTTCCAAAACATTCTTATGAAACTCAGGAAGCTCATCAAGAAATAATACACCATTATGGGCGAGTGACACCTCGCCCGGCTTTGGGATATGACCACCACCTATAATACCTGCATCTGATATTGTATGATGAGGTGAGCGAAATGGACGGGTTGCAAGCAGGGATTCACCCTGGCCAAGCACCCCGGCAACCGAATGTATCTTGGTCGTCTCCAGGGCCTCTTCAAGGGTCATTCTGGGTAGAATTGTAACCAATCTTCGTGCCAGCATCGTCTTTCCGGTTCCTGGAGGTCCAATCATCAGAATATTATGGCCTCCAGCTGCAGCAATCTCCAACGCCCTTTTTGCATGATGCTGACCTTTCACTTCAGAAAAATCGACTGTATATTGTGATGCCGACTCAAATATCTCATCACGATTCACCCGGGTCGGGGTCTTATCAATCTCTCCATTCAAAAAGGCAACCACCTCAATGATGTTATCAAACCCATATACCTTAATCCCATCAACAATTGCCGCCTCCCGGGCATTTACCCGGGGCAAAATCAGACCATCAAGTCGATTCTCCTTAACTGCCAATGCAATCGAGATTGCACCTTTGATCGGACGGAGTGAACCATCCAAAGAAAGTTCACCCAGAATTGCATACCGATTCAGCTGGCCTGTGCTTATAGAACCCTCTGCTCCCAAGATTCCAACCGCGATCGGTAAGTCGAAACTGGAACCCTCTTTCTTTATGTCTGCTGGTGCAAGATTTACTGTAATCTTCTTTGTGGGAAATCTGAATCCCGCATTCTTTATCGCGGCAAAGACCCGATCCTTTGACTCCTTTACTGCATTGTCAGGAAGCCCTACGGTGGTAAAACCAGGAAGACCTGGTGCAAGGTCGACCTCAACATCTATCAGATAACCATCAATACCATAGGTAGCACAAGAATATACCTTGGAAAGCATAAGATGAGTATAATGAATAACCCAAAAAAGTCAACCACTTTTTAGCTCAGAATAGAGGACGCATCCATCCTCCATTTCTTCCCCATTGAGGCCTGTCCGCCTCGGGCAGAGGGGACGCAACCCTCCTCCATTTCCTCCCCCTTGAGGGGGGAGGATGAATCGAGCATCAAGTATCAATCTTTAATTCCGAAATGCCTCTCTGGTTTGTCTCGTTTCTCTAGTTTGTCTGGTTTTTCTGGTTTATCTCGTTTATCTGGTTTGTCTGGTTTGTCTCGTTTTTCTGGTTTGTCTGGTTTGTCAATGACTCAATGACTTAATGACTAACGGTTTTCCCAATGACTTAATGACTCAATGACTTAATGACTTATGTTTTTTAATAACTCAATGACCAATGACTAAATATTTTTATCCAGTATCCAGAATCAAGTATCGAGTATCCAGTACAATGACTTAATTACTAACGGTTTTTTATGGGATGACCGAAACGATCTTCTTGCCGCCCTTTTTATAACCGAATTTCACCCGGCCGGCACATCGTGCGTAGATGGTAAAATCATTACCCAGACCGGTAT
>MUKB01000095.1 GCA_002049785.1 Caldifarciminota bacterium 4484_100 | reverse complement strand
GAGCCGGTCTTTGTCTATAATGGCACCGCCTATATCGAGAATAACGGTCGGGTTGAGGTGAAACTGCCGGATTATTTTGATAGGATAAACAAAAATCCGAGAATCCAGTTGACCGGGGTCGGCACTCCAGAAGTTGTTTATGTCGCTGAAGATATCAAAGGTAATCGTTTTACAATCGGTGGTAAACCCGGGACCAAGGTTTACTGGACTGTAACTGCAGAGCGGAAGGATGTCCACGCCCGGATTGCAAAGATCCTTACCCCTGTGGAGCAGAAGAAGACAGGCCATTTAATCGGCCATTCCTTAGATGATGATGCGATGATCGGAATCTATGACCGCATTAAGACCAGAGGCGATTTCCACTGGCGCACTGAAGAGGGCAGGCGGGTGCATAATGAGTTAAAAATCTATGAGAGGAAGTAGGTCAGGGTAAAAAAGGCATTGCGGAATAACGGCATTTCGGATTTCGGAATTGGAAAAGATTTAGTCATTAAGTCATTGGAAAAACCGATAGTCATTGAGTTATTGAGTTATTAAGTCATTGGAAAAGATTTAGTCATTAAGTCATTGAAAAACCGTTAGTCATTGAGTCATTAAAAACATAAGTCATTAAGTCATTAAAAAACCAGATAAACGAGAAAAACCAGAGAAACCAGAAAAACGAGAAAAACCAGATAAACGAGAAAAACCAGATAAACCAGATAAACCAGAGAAACCAGACAAACTCCCTTGGCTGGAACATAGAAAGTGAAGAAGAGTCAGTCAGATATTATCTTGACAACTATCTTTTTAAGGATAGTATTGTCAAGATAGGAGGTCAATGTGTCTGATTTCAAAGATAAGGTTAAGAATCTGGTTGAACAGACCATAAAGAATAATATCTGGCGCCAGCGGGAATGCATTAATCTAATTCCCTCTGAGACAACCCCGAGTCCCTTAGTGAAGTTGTGCGAGATATCAGACCCTGCAGGTCGATATGCTGAACATCGGACAATGAAAGGGAAAGAGGTCTATTTTTACCAGGGGATCGATTTTATCCGTGATATTGAAGAGGAGTTGAGAAGCGAGATGGCTGAATACTTTGGATGTCCGAAGGTGGAACTCCGTCCGATCAGCGGACAGATGGCAAATGAGGTTGTGTTCAAGGCGGTGGTAAAATTCATTAATCGGGGCCGTAAAGAAGGTGAACCTTTCCGGCGTCTGAAACTGGTGATGAATAACGGTCTGAATAACGGTGGTCATCTCAGTTCCCAGCCGATGGGTGCGCTTTTTAATTATGTTGACGAGGACCCTGAAACCAAGCGTGAGCGGGTGATAAATTTCCCAATACAAAAGGACAACCCCTATAAAATTGATACCGAGGAGCTGGCCCAGATTTTACAAAAGGAAAAACCTGAATTGATTGTCTTCGGCAAGAGTATGTTTTTGTATAAAGAACCGGTGCGCTTTGTCTATGAACTTGTGAAGGATTGTCAGCCCAGACCGATTATAATGTATGATATGGCGCATGTGCTCGGCCTTTACGGAGCAATGCAGGAACCCTTTGCTGAGGGTGCGGATATCGTCACCGGAAGTACCCATAAGACCTTCTTCGGACCCCAGAGGGGTGTGGTTGCGACAAATATTGATAAAGAGAGCCCCCTGGCCAAACTGTGGATTGATATCAAGGGAAGGGCGTTTCCCGGCTCGACCAGTAATCACCATTTAGGAACCCTGCTCGGTCTTTTGATGGCAACCTATGAGATGAATGCATTTAAGAAGGATTATCAGACTCAGGTATTGAATAATGCCAAGGCCTTTGCCCGTGCCTTAAAGGAACAGGGGATTGATGTTGAGGGTGATGAGTCGGATGGTTTTACCCAAACCCATCAGGTGGTGATCCGGGTCAAGAGGTTCGGTTCTGGTAATGAGCTTGCCCGTCGATTGGAGGAGAATAATATCATTGCCAATTATCAGGCTCTGCCCGATGATGAGAGTTTCCTTGAAGCAAGTGGTATCAGGATGGGGGTTCAGGAGATGACACGATTTGGAATGAAAGAGGAGGATTTTAAAGTGCTTGCCCGATATGTCGGTGAGGTGGTCAGAGAGAATAAAGATGTAAAAGATGAGGCGAAGAGATTCCGGTCAAGGTTTCTAAGGATGCAGTACTGTGTTCCTGCTGATGAAGCCGGTCCATTGGCTGCTGAGATTCTTTCGAGTATCTTTCCTGAATCCGATTTCTTCAAGCTCTTTGTCCAGAATTTAGAACGGTCTGTATCAACAATCTCTTGAGGATGATATGAAGAGTTATCGCAAGGAGTTGTGGTTCCACACCAGAAAGCGGGTGGAGTTTATAAATATTACACCACAGGTTGAATCGGCTTTGAGGGAGAGCGGGATTAAAGAAGGGTTCTGTCTGGTCAATCCGATGCACATCACCGCAAGCGTCTTTATCAATGATGATGAATCTGGTCTGCACCAGGATTATGAACGCTGGTTAGAGAAGTATGTTCCACACGACCCAGGCGGTTATCTGCATAATCGGACCGGTGAGACCAACGGCGATGCGCATATCAAGAGGCAGTTAATGGGGCGTGAGGTTGTGGTTGCGGTGACCGATGGAAAGCTCGATTTCGGCCCCTGGGAACAGATATTTTATGGTGAATTTGATGGCAGGCGCGATAAACGGGTGCTGATTAAGATAATTGGCGAGTAATTAAACCTTAGTCATCTTTTCCATTCAGGTTGTAATTGTTCAAAAAGCAAAAAATGCCAATCTATTCGAAATATTCCCCGACTTGATTTGATATTTTGATTGTATATAATTTCAACAATGAAAGAAAATTTAAAGCAGCGCCGGTTAATTATAATTACAGTATTTCTTATTTTGATAATCACTATACTCGGTTATTATCCCTGTCTGCATAATAGTTTTACAAACTGGGATGATAATGAGTATGTCGTTGGTAATATACAGATAAGGTCATTGGCACCTAAAAATATTGTCCAGATTTTCAGCACCTATTGCTATGGTAGCTATATGCCCTTAACGATACTTTCTTTCGCACTGAATTATCGGTTTTGCCGTCTTTCTCCTTTTGGCTATCATATGACCAACCTTATCTTGCACCTGGTTAACTGTCTGCTTGTCTTTTATCTCTTTATGTTCCTGACCCGCAATTTAAGTATCAGCCTTTTGACTTCAATCCTCTTTGCTGTTCACCCTCTCCATGTAGAGTCGGTTGCCTGGATCAGTGCACGTAAGGAATTACTATTTACACTCTTCTTCTTGGCGGCAATCATTGCCTATCTATATTATCAGAAAAAAAGTTCAAAGAGGTTTTATTATTTCACTCTAATATTCTTCGTATTATCGCTTTTTTCGAAACCTGCGGCAATCACCCTACCCTTTGTGCTGTTGATAATCGACGCCTTTGTTTATCAAAGATTTAATAAAAATATTGTTATTGATAAAATTCCACTATTTATTTTGTCGATAATTTTTACAATTATTGCCTTTTTTGGACAACAATCTGTGGGTGCAGTGAGACCTAATATATCGTCCGCTATTTTTTTTAATATCCTTTCTCCCCTGCGTATTGTAGTATTTTATTTATGCAAAACCGTCATACCGGTAAGGCTTTCCTGTTTCTATCCTATACCTGAAGAATTGCCCCAATGGGAGTCACCATTTTTTGCTCTTATGCCCGTGATAATAGTTTTATCGATTATCCTGATACTCTTTTTGAAAAGGCATAATAAAAAATTGATATTCGGGAGTCTGTTCTCTGCCATAACCACTCTACCCGTAATTCAGATAGTTCCGGTGGGACAACCCATTGCTGACCGCTATACATATCTACCATTGATCGGGGTGTTTTATCTTGTTGCCGAAGCCTGGTATTATTTGAAGACAAGAACCGCCAAACCGATAAAGGTTATATTTACAATTATAGTTGTTGCGGTGATTTGCCTGTTATCATATCTTTCAAACATTAGATGCCGGGTATGGAAGGATGGAATCACATTGTGGAGTGATGTTATAGAAAAATATCCATCAATGGCCAGGCTATATAATAATAGAGGAATCTATTATGCCCAGATTCAGAGATATGATGAGGCGTTGGCCGACTTCAACCGGGCCTTATCCTTAGATAAAAACTTTATCGCGGCATATAACAACCGGGGAAATGTATATGCATCGCTCGGAGAGGTTGATAGGGCAATAACCGATTTTACAGAGGCGCTCAAAATAGATTCCAGTTTCGCTGATGCCTATTACAACCGGGCGATTGCATATTTTATGAAAAGAGAATTTGAACACGCATTACAGGATTTGCTAAAATGTAAAGGGCTTGGATACGAAGTTCCTCAGGAATTTTTAAACGAAATAGATCGGGCATTGAAGAAAAAATAACATCTCATCTGCGACAATAAATTTTTTAATATTACTTGATATTGCATACTATCTGTATAAAATATTCTATGCGGGCGTTACTGGTCAACCCCTGGATCTACGATTTCAAGGCATTCGATTTCTGGAATAAACCGCTCGGCCTATTGATTGTTGCCCGTCTCCTGAAACAAGCAGGTTTCGAGGTTCAGCTGATCGACAATTTGGACCGCTCAAGCCCCTATTTTCAGACCCCTACCCGGACCGATATCTATGGTCGGGGTAAATACTATTATGAGGTTGTTGATAAACCCAAACCGTATAAAAAAATACCCCGTTATTATAAGAGGTATGGAATTCCCGAAAAGGTTTTTATTGAATTGCTCAATCAGATTGAACCTCCGGACCTGATCTTTGTCACCTCGAGTATGACCTACTGGTATCAGGGTGTCTTTCATACAATAAGGCTCTTAAAAGAGAAGTTTCCCAGGACACGAATTATTCTCGGTGGAATCTATGCAACTTTGTGTAAAGAGCATGCCCGAAGATACTCGGGTGCAGATATTATCTTTTCCGGAAGTGCTGAAGATGGTCTGCTTGAGGTTATTTCGGAACTGGGATATCCCGTGGATGTAAAACCGCATTCTTTTATATTACCTGATTTCGCACTTTACAAAAATTTGAATTACGGCGTTATCCTCACCAATAGATTGGTTCTTGAACAGCTTCGCTTCTTTAATCGACGGTGTAGTAATATCGCCTTTTTTGACGATGCCCTTTTATATAATAAAAATTTCCCCGCACTTCTTAAGGAGATTATCAGCGGGGATTTTAAATTAAATTTCCATACCTCGAATGGTCTGCATTGTCGATATATAGATAAAGAACTGGCACGATTAATGCTCGAGGCGAATTTTAAGACAATCTACCTGAGCCTTGAGACCACAAACCCCATTGTCCAGAAGCAGACCGGGGGGAAGGTTGATACCCAGGAGTTTCTGGATGCGGTGGAGATATTGAAGGCAACCGGTTTTCAAAAGGAACAGATTCATACTTATATATTATATGGCATGCCAGGGCAGGGATATGAGGAGATAATCGATTCAATCAAGCTATGCCATAAACTTGGCATCCATCCCCATCTCTGTGAGTTCTCACCGATCCCCTTTACTGCAGAGTATAAAAGAACCGGATTTGATGAGGAGACCGACCCGCTTTATCATAATAACCTATTCTACACCTGGTTTTATCCTGAATATAAAGAGAAGCTTTATACCAGAATAAAGACCCTCTTATCCCGGGGATAATTTACCAGTCCGGGCCCAGGGTGAAGTAGAACTTCCAGTCATCTTCAAATTCCTGGAAGTTATACGCCCGGGCAAAGTCGAGGCGAAAGATGATATAGAGCATAGTGAATCTGAGACCCGCGCCGATCCCCATCTTAAGGTCCTTCAGATGGAAACCGCCCGCAGTCTCATATACTGTAAATGAATCGGTATAGACGCCACCAAAATCGGTAAAGAGAACACCCCGGATATCGCGAATTTCTATGGGTAGAGGAAAGGCGAGTTTTAGACGGTCAATGAACGGAAATCGGTATTCGAGATTTAAAAAGCCCAATTTCGGTCCGCTGAATGCATAGTAGTCATACCCGCGCAGGGAGTTGGGCCCGCCGATCGACCAGTAGTCGACATCCGGACCAAAACTTCCAACCAGGGTCAACCTGGTGGCAAAACTCGCCCGTGGTGAGAGCGGAAAGTATTTACGAAAATCGAACAATGCGCTTCTAATCTTGTAGTCGCTCAAGATTGTGGCATATCCTTCAAGCCTTATTCGGGAACCACGGTGCGGTGCAGTAGTACCCCATTTTGCATTATCAAAAACGAGTGCGACATCAGGATAGAAGAAGTTATAACTGCTCTCTTTATAGACATTTGAATAGTAATATGGAAAGAAGTCATACCATCTGGTCTCGTATACACGGTATGCATAGAGCCCGAGCTCAGCCCGGAAGAATCGGTCGAATGGATATTGCATTATTCCACCAATCCCGAGATAGCGCCAGATTAGAAGGTCAGGGTATTCAGAGAAGTAGTTGAGATACTGGTATACTGCCAGACCAAAATCGGTCCTCTTCTTGAGATACCAATAGTTCAAAAATATATCAGAGCTTGTCAGACTGCCATAGAAGTTTGAGCTGAATTGAATCAGGTGGTTACCCAGAATGTCACTCAGGGCGATCTGCCCGACTCCTGAAAATCCCAGTGTGTAATAATACGAAGCGCTGGCGACAAAGTAATCGAATGTGAATCTTGTATGATATTTTTTTATCCGTGTAGTATCCAGTTCAGAAAATTCATAAACCGTGGCATTGATATTTTCCTCTGGGGTCTGACAGTCCTCCATCCTGGAAAGTGCATTTTTCACGACACAGATATCATACCCATATTCATTGTAATGGGCGAATGCAATCTTGTCTCCAGAAGTTGAGATTGAAGGGTAATAGATCCCGGTGAAGATATTTGTTTTTTTTGTAATCATATTACTGGACTGTGAATAGTAGTAGAGGTTATATGCGGAATCATAGTCTGCAACAAAGTAGATACCGGAGTCCGGGCTGAAGAATGGCGAGGATACATAGCGGGTGCGCGGGGTCAGCCTCTGGATGTTGCCGTTGTGGCAGATGAATACTGCATAACTTCCATAGTGGTATTCCTTATTAGAGTCGGGTCGGTCTGAGACAAATACGATTGAGTGGTCAGGTCCGAAACTGGG
>MUKB01000094.1 GCA_002049785.1 Caldifarciminota bacterium 4484_100 | reverse complement strand
TGCCCAGTTGTTTTTGAAGTTTATCACCTGGGTCGAGGCAAAACCCAACGCTGAGTATAGAACCAACACCAAAACATTTCTTATCATAATTACTCCATTAATTTATTATAATAAAGTCTTGTAAAATGTCAAGGGTTATACTTAATGTTTCATGTTTCCAATGACTTAATAGCTAAATGTTCGCTCAAGAATCCAGTAACGATTTTTTAATCACTTTTAACTTTTGCCTTTTTACTATTGACTTAATTTTGAGACACTGAAACAGGGTTCAGGGTGACAACAACGGCGTCATGCTGAATTTATTTCAGCATCTCTGGTTTTTTGGTTTTTTTGGTTTTTCTGGTTTTTCTTGTTTAAAATATTGAGATTCTGAAACAAGTTCAGAATGACGAACGATTTACCAATGACTTAATAACTCAATGACTAACAACTTTCTAATGACATAATGACTTAACCTGGATTATTCATATTATTTTGGAGAAATTCTCGTAAACTCAGTCTCAGAGCAGATTTACTGTAATTTTTGAGAACAAGATATTCTGACACTCTGTTTTGAGTGTGAAAGTCCTTCTGGACTTGATCTTATTATGCATTGATTTTGAAATCCTCCCCATCCCTCCTTTTCCAAAGGAGGGGGATTACGACTTCCCCCTTTTCTAAAGGGGGATCGAGGGGGATTTTAGCTGAAGGTGACTCTTCTCTCCCAGCCGAGTATGAATAATGCGGGTTAATAACATAATGACTATCGATTTTCCAATGACTCAATGACTTAATGACTCAATTACTTATGTTTTTTAATGACTAAATGACAAACGATTTTCCAATGACTTAATGACTCAATAACTAACGATTTTTCAATGACACAATGACTTGCGGTTTTTCCAATGACTTAATAACTCGATGACTAAAATTTTTACCCAGAATCAAGTATCTATTTTTAATTCCGAAATAGTGTTATAGTTTATTCAATGAATTCCAACGCTGCAGAGACCATCGCCGAGGTCTGCACAGTCCTGTATCCCAAATGGCTTATTGCACCTGAGGGACACACTGCTGAGCAGTTGCCACAACCCTTACATAATGCCCTATTCACGGCTGAGACCATTCTACCATACTTCTGAACCAGCTCTAGTGCTCCATAAGAACAGGTCGAGACACATAAACCACAACCAGCACAAACGCTTTCATCAACCGTGGCGATGGTAGCACTCGATTCATACTCTTTTTTAGAAAGAATCGTAAGGGCGCGCGCTGCTGCAGCCTTTGCCTGGGCAATCGTCTCCCTGATATTTTTTGGTGCATGAGCAAGACCTGCAAAGAATACACCATCGGTTGCAAAGTCGACCGGCCTCAATTTTACATGTGCCTCAAGGAAAAAGTTGTCCTCATTTAACGGCACCTTGAGCATCTTTGAAATTTCCAGAGCATCATCCTGCGGAACAATCGCCGGAGCGAGGACAACCAGATCAGCAGTAATAACAAATTTCTTTTTTATAATCGGCTCAATCACCCTAACCCTCAGTTTATTCTCTTGTTTATCAACAACCGGCTTCTGGTCTGTATCGTAACGAATGAATATTACTCCCAGCTCCCGGGCACGCTGATAATACTCTTCCAGGTATCCATAGGCACGGATATCACGATACAATACATAAACATTCAACTTCGGGGCAATCTCTTTCAACCGAATGGCATTCTTAATCGCATCCTGACAACAGACCCTTGAGCAGTATGGATGCTCATCATTCCGCGAGCCAACGCATTGAATCATCACGATATTTTTCATACGCTCAAATTTATGTTTCTCGGCTTCAGTAATCATCCTCTCCAGTTCCAGCTGAGTTACAACATTTTGGTTCTCGCCGTAAAGATATTCACCAGGTTTTGATTCCTTGGCACCGGTTGCAAGGATAATCACCCCGTGTTCTACCTCCACTTCAGAACCGTCCTTAATTTCTATGGTTGTCTTGAAATTTCCAATGTAGCCATCTACATTTTTGACTGTAGCATTTTTATAGACCTTGATACGAGGATTATTCTCAATTTGCTCAATTAAATCCTTTAAGTATGATTGGACATCCTGACCATCGATAGTATAGAAGAGATTTCTCAGATTCCCTCCGAGTTCTGATTCCCTTTCCACCAGCACAACATCAAAACCTTGCTGGGCGATGGATATGGCAGAAACCATTCCTGCAAGGCCAGCACCGATCACCAGGCCCTTCTGGGTAATGGGCAGCATCACCGTGCTCAAGGACTCTAAAAGGCGCGCCTTCGCCACTGCCATCTGTACCAATCTCTTCGCCTTCTCAGTCGCCTTCTCAGGTTCGTTCATATGAACCCAGGAACATTGATCCCGAATATTCGCCATCTCAAAAAGATGAGGATTCAGTCCTGCCTCACGCAAGGTCTCCTGGAATAAAGGTTCATGGGTCCTTGGCGAACAGGATGCAACAATAACCCGATTCAACTTGAACTCGTTGATTGCCTGCTTTATCTTCTCCTGGGTATCCTGGGAACAGGTAAAGAGGTTATCTTCGGCATGAACCACATCCGGAAGTTTTTTTGCATATTCAACAACTGAAGGAACATCAACAACACTACCAATATTTATACCACAGTGGCAGATGAAGACACCGATTCGGGGAGGTTCACCCGTGACATCACGCTGGGCAGGATAGGTCTTCTCTTTAATCTGAGTGCCACGTACATCAAAGAGTATCTCCTGAACCCCGCAGGCCGCAGCCGATGCCTGGGTTACCGTCTCCGGGATATCCTTTGGTGCCTCAGCAACACCGCAGACAAATATTCCTCCTCTGGTGGTCTCAATCGAAGACAATGGATGGGTCTTGAAAAATTTATGCTGATTCAGCTTGATCCCCAGCCGGTCAGCAACTTCCTCTGCTTCTTCAGAGCCTTTAAAACCGACTGAAAGGACAACCAGGTCAAATTCCTCTTTTTTCAAACTTCCATTCTCTTTATAATAGACAATAAGATTTCCTGAATCCTCAATCTGTTTAATCCTACCCACCCGTGCCCTGATAAACCTCACCCCATACTCATTCTTTGCCCGTTCATAATACTTATCAAAGTCTTTACCAAATGCCCTTATGTCCATATAAAATATCGTTGGTTCTATCTCTTTAATATGTTCCTTGGCGATAACCGCCTCTTTAATCGCATACATACAGCAGACCGATGAGCAGTATTTATTTCCAGCATCATCATCCCTTGAACCCACGCACTGGACCCAGGCAACCTTTTTTGGAACTTTGCCATCAGATGGACGCTGGATATGCCCCTGATAAGGTCCTGAGGCTGACAGAATTCTCTCAAACTGAATACTCGTCAGAACATTACGGAACTTATTATAGCCAAACTCATACTTGGATGAGGGATCAAATTTATCCGCACCCATTGCCAGAATAATCGCACCGACATTCAACTCCCTCTCTTCTCCTATCATATTATGAAGCACCGCATCCGCCTCGCATGCCCTTACACATTCCAAACACTCAGAGCATTGTCCACATTCAAGACATCTTTCGGCCTCGGCAACAGCCATCTCTTCACTGAACCCAAGTTCAAATTCATCAAAGGTCTTTATCCGTTCTTCTACCGCAAGCATCGGCATCTTTATTCTTCTCTGTAATGGAACAAATCTGGGATACTCTTTTTCCGGTAGTTCCTCAACCCTTTCCCGGCCTGCCTTCATATCTTCGTTATTCAAATATCTATGGATTGAAACTGCGGCTTCATGGGCCTGGGCGATGGCATCAATCACTGAAGCCGGGCCTTTGACTGCATCACCGCCTGCAAATATTCCAGGAACACTTGTGGCCATCGTTATGGGATCAACCTTGATTGTCCCGAATGGTGTAATATCTATTCCTGTTCCCTCTAAAAATGAAAAGTCTGAGGCCTGACCGATCGCAATAATGACATTGTCACATTCGCAAGAGGTCGTATCGGTCTCATCAAAACTGGGATTAAATCTACCCTCTTCATCAAATACTGAAGTGCATCGTTTAAATTCAATCGCCTTTACCTCTCCCCCATCACCCAGGATCTGAATCGGACCCCAGGATGGATGCATTCTTATCCCCTCTTCAATTGCCTCTTCGATCTCCCAGATATGAGCGGGCATCTCAGACTTCGACTCCAAGCAGAATAGGTCAACCTTTTCAGCACCAAGCCGCAGGGCACACCGTGCAACATCAACCGCAACATTTCCACCACCAATTATTACAACCTTCTTACCTATAGACACCTTCTGACCCAGGTTGACCGCCTTTAGAAAATCGAGACCCAGAATCACCCCGGATAAATCAGCACCCTTAATCTTCAGCGGCCTTGCTTTCTGGGCACCCACCCCGATGAATATCGCCTTGAACCCATTATCTTTCAATTTCTTAATATCCGCGGCTGATTTAATCGGGCTGTTCGTCCTCAGTTCAATGCCATTTTTCAAGAGCAGTTCTATCTCCCAATCAATCTGGTTCCTGGGTAGACGATATGCAGGAATCCCCATCCTCATCATCCCACCGGGTTTATCCTGGGCTTCAAATATCGTTACCCTGTATCCCAGTTGGACAAGATCATTGGCACAGGTCAATCCTGCCGGCCCCGCACCGATAACCGCCACCTTCTCTTCGCGTTTCTCTGTAGAATTCTTCTCCTGCGTAATTTTAATATTATTTTTGTGTATATAATCAGCAACAAACCTTTTTAGTGATGCGATGGCGATCGGGTCATCATATTCACCCCGGCGACAATTCTGTTCACAGGGATGATGACATATCCTTCCACAGATTGCAGGAAATGGATTATTTTTTCGAATCAGCTCATACGCCTCCTTGAACTTCTTCTCACGAATCAGGGCGATATAACCCTGGGCATGGACTCCAGCCGGGCAGGAACTCTGACAGGGTGGCCTTGCCTTCTTATCAATGGCATAGGCATTGGGATAGGCCTGGGCATATAACCGATAGACCGCCCTGCGGTCAATAATCGCCTCATCAAATTCTGATGGCACACTCACCGGACAGACCTTTGCACATTCGCCGCATCCGGTGCATTTATCCAAATCTATAAACCTGGGCCGTTTATATATTTTAACCTGAAAATTACCGGGCCCGCCTTCAACCTTTTTGACCTGGGCACCGGGGATGAATTCGATATTCAAATGCCTTCCACACTCCACCAATTTCGGTGACATAATGCACATTGCACAGTCATTCGTAGGAAATGTTTTATCCAGCTGCGCCATTATTCCACCAATCGCTGGTGACCTATCTACCAAGTAGACTTTGAACCCGGAATTGGCAAGATCAAGAGAAGACTGGATACCCGCAATCCCTGCACCGACAACAAGCACCGCACCCGATTTACTATCGCCAGAATTCATC
>MUKB01000093.1 GCA_002049785.1 Caldifarciminota bacterium 4484_100 | reverse complement strand
ACCAATACACCCGCGATAATCATAAAAACAATCCCCCAATAATCATATTTCACAATCCGGTCTTCTTTCAATAGTATAAAACCGAAGAGCACAACGAATATGGGTTGCATATGGCCGATCAATACCGCATTGATAACCGCCACCCTGGTCAGCGCATATATATATAAAAGATCTGCAATCAGAATATTCACCACGGATATGTAGATAAGTTTGGATATATGCCTTTTCTCAACCCTAAAATTTTTTATATCTGAAATCAATACATATAAAAAAAGAACCAGAAGGCAGAAAACTGTCCTTGAGGCAAAGGTATTGAGATAATCGGTGGAACGGAATGAAAGTTTTGCAAGAATCGGCTCTATTGCCCACATTATACTGGCACCCAGAACCGACAGAACACCAAGCCGTTTTTTCCGTACAGCTTCCCCTCTTCCTGCTGAAAAAAAATGCATACCTATTTTGAATGTAATTCCATAATCTTCCTCGATATAAATCTCTGTATCATCCTCTGTTCAATAAGCCCCAGGATACGATTATCACCATCTACAACCGGTAGATAGTCAAGGTTATATTTACTCAAAATCTCCCTGACCTCAGACATCGATTTTTCTGGTGAAACCTTGGCAACAACCGGCTCCATCAGATCAATCGCCAGCAAAAACTTTTCAAGTCCGGTTGCCGTAAATGTATCCTTGATATTGTCAATCGTAACAATGCCGAGAAGATGCCTATCTGCATCAACAACAGGAAAATAGAGATGGTCACTCTCACTGAAAATTCTTAAAACCTCGGTCAGTAGCATATTCTCGTAAATTATCCATTATATCCTCCGCCTTACTCTGACGCATAATATCATCTTCAGTTATATTACGTCCTGCCTCTTTTGACTTAATGACCGCCAATCTTGTAAGGGGTGGTCCGATGATCTGAACGACAAATGTCGTGGTGGTAATAACTGCGACAATCGCATTCCCGACATCACCGGGAAACCGCTGTGCTGCAAAGATTGAAAGACCGATAGCAACCCCGGCCTGGCTAAAGAGGCACAAAGGTAGATACCTCTGTACCGATTTCTCAGCCTTCGAGACCTGGGCTCCGAAGATTGCCCCAAGACTCTTACCCCCGGTTCGGCCTAACAGATAGGCGAGGGCGATCAACAGTATCGGGATAGTGATATGCCGAATATTCAACTTTGCCCCGAATAGAACAAAAAAGAGCACATAGATAGGAGGGGTAACTCGGGCCACCAGCTCAAATACCTGTTTACTCTTTCTCGGATTTATATTTGTTATCATCACCCCCAGCCCCATCGCAGCCAGGAGGATATCAACATTGAGAAGTAAGGCAACACCAAGAACCAGAAGAACCATTCCGATGGAGAATGTCAATATCCTATCTTCTTCACCGTATCTCTGTATTATCTTACTCAGCAGAAAACCACAAAAAACACCGATCCCGAGGGAACCAAAGATTTGATACATCGGGAGGAAGATACTTCCGAGCAGACCTGACCCGCCCCTGCCGGTGATGCCCAAGGCGATACTGGAAACGATAGCGAAGAGAAATAACGAAAGTCCATCATCCAAGGCAACAATCCCAAGAACCGTGGTCGTAAGCGGACCTCGACTCCGATATTCCCAGAGCACATCCGTAGTAGCAGCCGGGGCGGTCGCCGAGGCGATCGCACCGAGGAGTAGACTGAGGGCCAGCACCAGGCTGAGCTCCTTTATAAAAAATTGTGCAACGATGAAAACAAAAATCGAAACAAAGATAAAGGCGGTAAGGCCTTCAGAAAAGAGAATATAGATAAATTGCCTGCCATACCGCGCAAACACCTCCCGCTTCAGCTCACCTCCAATCATAAAACCGATAACACCCAGGGCAAAATAATTAAATGGCTGGAAGATTTCAATAATACGTTTATGAACAATATTCAACCCAGTCTGGCCAAGCACAATCCCGATAATTATATAACCCACCACCTGTGGGATTCTCAGCTTCTGAAAGAGCCTTCCCCCAATCGTTCCACCGAAAAGTACCAGGCCCAGAAGAAAGAGGATATTCAGATGAAATGTGGAGAGGCCGGTAAAAAATTGTTCTATACCACCCAGCATACTATCCCTTTATCAATATATTATAAACCTCATCTATACTTCTGCTCTGAAAAAGTTGTTGACGCACCGGCTCGTTCTTCAAAAGGGATACAATTTGAGATAGAATCTTTATATACTCCTTATGCTGCTTTGCACCAGCAACAATCATAATAATAACCCTTACCGGTTGATTATCAATCGATTCATAATCAGAAATACCCGAAGGGCTGAGTCCAACTACGACCACAGGCTTCTCAATGCCCGCAACCCGGATATGTGGTATAGCAATCCCCAGACCGATTCCGGTGCTCATCAGCTTCTCACGATAGAAGATCATCTTCTTAAGTTCAGCAATATTTTTGACCTCACTCCTCTGACCGAGTAAATCGATCAACTCTGATAATGCCTCATCTTTTGTGGTTGCCTTCAAGATTTTTATGAACCCTTTATCAATAAGTTTAGCCAATTCCATAGATTTCTCCTGTCTGGAATGGTTGTGAGTTCATCTTAATGTATTTGATTGCATAGGCTTATTTTAACCAGATTTTATACAAAGTCAATACCGCTGGATACTACCGAAATTTAAGGTCTCCTGTCTCTTCAATAGCTGAATGTAACTGATATCTGATGCCCGGTAGAAAAATATGTATACAAAAAAGAATACCCTATTCGATATCTCTTCAAATCCAGTATGAGACCTCCACCAATCTGAAGGTCGATAAGATTAAATCTGTCATCTATATTCTCGGGCTGAAAGTATTTCACTCCTGATAAAACCTCAAGCGACTGATAACGGTATAAGAAACCCAGATTGAATTCCTGACCGGGAAACTTCGACTCGATAAATAAATCAAAATCGGGCATTAATACAATTCTAACGCCTGAAGCGAAAATCAGAGGGATAGTCCGATTGTGCTGAAATTCCTTTCCCAGGTTATCAAGCTTCACTCCAAAAGAAAGACGACCCCACTGAAGGTGAGAACCCATACCTACACATAATCCCCGACAGGAGTAATCTACAATCCTCTGTTCAAAACCCTTAATCACAAAACCCAGAACCCCGAACCTCCTGGCCATGGCAAAAACTATATTATATGGAGTAAATTCGCCTGTCGCATTACCATAATCATCATACCCCTGAACTCTGCCATAACTCTGATAACTTATTCCCAGGGCGTTGCCCATACCGGTCCAGCCGAAGGTGCATATTCCGGTTCCATATAACCAGCGAGATAATGTGAAATTGAAACCCCTCCCCTGAATAGACCCTGGATTGTGAAAAACACAAAGGCCTTCATCTATTGTCGTCAGACAACCACCCAGACCCTGTGTCTCGACCCCGGGGTTGAATTTAAGAAAGTAACAGGAACTTATTAATAATAACAGAATAAAATTCATTCCACCACTGCCAGCTTTGTCTGATAATGGTACTTCACATATTTTGTCAATATCTCTACTTGAACAAAATAGATCCCCGGTGCCAGTTCATCTTCTGTGATTCTAATTCCATCAGGATTGGATGTCTTTCTCTGAAAAACCCTCTGGCCCAAGATATTCATCATCGTAACCCTGGCGGATAAAAAATCTTCACACCAGGGGAGGTGAATCCAGCCTTTATTCTTCAAAGGGTTCGGCACGATCTTTATTACAGGTTCAGCAACCTCCTGGTTCGGCTCATCGGTTATTTCAACATAAATGGGCAGATGGTCAGAGGCATAATAGAGCGCATCCGCAATCTCACCGGGTACCGTATTGTTATATCCCTCATTAACTGCGAGGTCAAAGTGTTCGCCATCATTCCCAAAAATGGTGTAGGAATCAATCATCAGGAAAAGTCCGCTTCTGCTTAAAAAATTTTCCGAGCAGAGAATCATATCAAAACGGTCATCAAGTCCGCCTCCTGCACCACCGTCCGGAAGCTGGTTGAGCCTTGTCGACTGCGTGTGGAGATAGGCAAGGTTTGAATTCTCATGCCACACTCCAGAAATACCCTTTGGGTCCTTAATGCACCTTCTGTATTCTACAGTATCAAGTAAAACCTGATATGCAGGTTCATCAGAATAGTAGATATTAAAATCACCCAGCACCAGGAAGTAGCGCGATGCCGGCAGGGAATCTATGCGTCGCCTCAATCTGATTGCCTGTTCCTGACGCTCCGCCTCATTTTCTGGTCCCTGGGAAGACTTGAAATGGACCGAATAGACATCGAATTCATAACCCGAATCTCTAAACCTCATCCTGTACTCGGCGATATCCCTGACTCCTGCGGGTATATACTGCACCGATAAGAATTCTACTTTATCAGCGCAATAAAAAAGTCCATTATCTGTATCCGGTCCGTCGTAAAAAGGTGCTGATGAAAAATCAGAACTCATCCTCGCTATTATCGAATCCCTGAATATATCAAAACCTTGCCGGTCCTTCACCTCCTGGAGAACCAGAATATCCGGTTTTATATAGTTGAGCACGCTGAAAAGATGGAATTGGCGCTGGACACCCATCGCCTCAGGGAAATTGAGAACATTATAGGTAGCAATCCGTAATGTTGTCGACCAGGAAAAGTTCAAAACCCCCAGGGACAAAAAAAAGAGAACTGAGTTGAAGATACAGCCCTTTACATTCAATAAAAGCGAAAAGTTGTCTTTATTCACACCCTCGAATAATTTTCAGGCCGGCCTGAATTTTATCTATTATCAATCAGGGGATCATTACTGCAGCCGCGACAACTGTAGTCCAGAGGCCATGCTTATCACCAATCGCGGTCTGTGTAATATTTGTTGTCTTCACAATCTTCGTGGAAATCTTCCAGAGTTCCTTCCGTTCATCATAACTCGTGTCCGGATCAAATGGCACACCCAATGTCGTTGCCAGCATCTGGGCTGCAAGGTCCTCTGCCTTATCACCCGCCTTGATCTCTGTCTCCCCATAGGAATGGTATTCAGAAAGATATCCATATTGGTTCTTCTCACGCGGGATTGCAAGGCCTACTGACGCTGCAATAAGGCGATGGGGTTCATTGGTACTACACTCTGCCATCACGGCATAAACAATCTCTCCAGGGATGAGTTCCTTGAGACACCGACTCTTGGGATATATCTTTGCACCTGCAGGTAGAATACTGGAAACCTTGACGATATTATAAGGTGCAATACCGGCATTCCTCAATGCCGCCTCAAAGCTTGCCAGCCTCTCTTTGTGTTTACCAACACCTTTTGTTAAAAAAACCTTCTTGGGCAGAACCATTTCTCCTTATGGAGCAGACCAGAGTCGAACTGGCGACCTTCTCGCTGCGAACGAGACGCTCTCCCAACTGAGCTACTGCCCCTGGTCAATTATAATAAAAATTGGTTTAAAGTCAATCACCCTGATGCTCCTTTGGAACCGGACCCAGCTCATCCTCAATAATCTTCATTACCTCCTGAATCGTTTTCTCGAGCTCCCGATTTTCAATAACATAGTTAAAATCATTTTTATATCTAAGTTCTTTCTGGGCATTTGCCAGACGATGTCTGATTGTTTCATCCTGCTCGGTCTTCCTCTTCAACAATCGGCGCTGGAGTTCAGAGATATCCGGTGGAATAATAAAAATATATATACCATCAGGGTATAAAGACATCATCCGTTTTGCTCCCTGAACATCGATATCCATCAAAACATTATATCCCTGATTGAGTTTGTCCTCCAGTTCAGTTCGTGGTGTGCCATAAAGATTTCCATGGACTTCTGCATACTCCACAAATCTGCCCTCATCCACCCATCTCCTGAACTGCTCCTCTGTAATAAAAATATACTCGCGTCCATCAACCTCATCCTTACGCCTCTGTCTGGAAGTTGCCGATATCGAGTATCTGATGTCGGGTCTACGGTCAAGAATACTCTTACAGATGGTCGTCTTCCCCACTCCGGATGGTCCAGAAAGAACAATAATTCGTCCCTTATTCAATGTTCTGAACCTGTTCCCTTATCTTTTCAATCTCTTCTTTAATCCTGACCACCATCTTGCTGATATCCAGGTAGTTGGCCTTAACACTCAATGTATTGGCCTCTCTCTGCACGCTTGCACTCCTCAGTAACATCGGTGCGGTCCACATTATATAAAAGTTCCTGATAGAACCTCGATTCATCAAACTGTGGCATACCCTTTTTTATTAAATTTTGAAGGTGGTTTTTAAAATACTCATTACGCATCGGAATAAACCTTTCAATATCACGCACACAATCCTCAATTATCTTTATTGAATCATTCATCGCCTTGACAATATTTTCCCCTTCCTTCTTCTTCATCCGGAGAAAATTTTCTATAGCCTGCTCCAGCACCGGCTTGAACTCCTTATAGAGTGAAGAATCACATTCATAACTCTGGCTGAACTTTATTAAACCGGGTATCGAAAGCAGGGTATTAATATCAAGCTCACCAGATATCTTATATTTTTTCTTTAACTCCTGAACGAGCGTTAAATAGGCCTCAAGCAGAACCTGGTCAACTGCAAAATGGCCTGGTGAAACCTCTCGATCTTGCTGGATTGTGACGATAATATGTCCGCGCAAAACAGATTTCTGAATCGCCCTTCTAATTTCATCCTCAAAGGGCTGTAATACAGTGGGTGCCTTGACCGATATTTCTAAAAAACGGTGGTTATATGATTTGATTTCAACATCAAACTTCACCGGTGGAGATTTTATCGTACCGCTTGCTCGGCCAATGCCTGTCATACTGTAGGCCATTCAATCCTCCAGAATTATGGTGACAGGCCCGTCATTATTGAGAATGACATTCATATGGGCACCGAATACACCCGCCTCGGTTCTGATACCAGATTCCCTGAGTGCGCTGATGAACCGTTCGTAGAGCTCTCTGGCCCGACCCGGTTCTTCAGCATCAGTAAATGAAGGCCGTCGTCCCCGTCGCGTATCAGCCAGTAAGGTAAATTGAGATACGACCAATGCTGAACCCTTAATATCAAGAAGGGAGAGGTTAAATTTTCCCGCATCATCCTGGAAGATACGGAGACGGGCAGTCCGTTCCGCCAGACGCTGACAAGCAGTTTCCGTATCGCCCTTTTTGACCCCCAAAAGAACCAGAAGTCCATTTTCGATTGAAGAAACAACCCTTCCTTCAACCAGCACCCGGGCCTCAGAGACCCTTTGAAGAACCGCCTTCATCTATCTATTGTTGCAGCTGAGCAAGTAGTTTAAGTGCAAAATCGTGGGCGAATTTAGGACCCGCACCGGTTATGATATT
>MUKB01000092.1 GCA_002049785.1 Caldifarciminota bacterium 4484_100 | reverse complement strand
CCTTCATTAACCGCAGCTCGATCCGCTGGTCCAACAAACAGCGAGTTGTGCCGAAAATGTCCTTCCATCTCCGGCTTTGATAATGGGTCCTCACCGAGTAAGAGAACATGGCTAATTTCGACATCTTTCAACTCATCCTTCCGTTTTGCCAGAGCCTCCATCAGACGGAATGGTGTTGCCGCATTACCGCTGATATAGACCCGGTCATTACTCTTTACCACCGATACCGCCTCTTCCAATGAGCATAACTTCTTTTTGTAATTATCAAGCCAGCTCATATTCGATACTCCTGCCTTATCTCTCCATCCTGTGCATATATTCCCCTCTGAAGGTCCTTATTTTTCTGTAGTGTCTGGTTAAAACCGAGCTTTACAATCTGTTTGAGATAGGGATAGATACTCGATGTCAATGTATGGGTGGCGGTTCGCGCGATAAGACTTGTAGCATTCGGCATACAGAAATGTATCACATTATTCACCTTATAGATAAACTTACCACTGGGTGATATCTTTGATGTCGCAATACAACCGCCCTGATCAATAGAAAAATCAATGATCACCGCACCCCGACGCATTGTGCGCACCATATCCTCGGTAACAAGGACCGGTGCCCTCTTTCCCGGAACCAGCACCGCACCGATCAAAACATCAGCGAATTTTACAAGCTTCTCGATATTATGCCGTGTGGCAAACATTGTTATAACCTTCATCCCGAATGTATGGCAGGCAATTTCATCAAGTTTATCCCGATTAATATCCAGAACATAGACATTGGCGCCCAATCCGGCAAAACTCTTGGCAGCATTACAACCCAGGGTTCCACCGCCAAGGATAACCACCTCGGCAGGAGGAATTCCAGGAATCCCGCCGAGCAGGATACCCCGTCCTCCACCTGGAGATTCCAATAACCGTGCCGCCAACTGAACCGCAAGCTTGCCTGCCATCTCACTCATTGGAATCACAATCGGCAACCTGCCATCGTCCTTACGAATAATCTCATAACCGATCAAAGTCACCTTCTTCTCTTTTATTATCTTGAGAAACTCCTTGCTCGCGGTTACCAGGTGGATGAACCCCATTATGGTCTGCCCCTCTTTTATACAGGAATACTCATCCTGTTGAGGACGTCGCACCTTCAACACAACATCAGCCCTCTTATATGCCTCATCCTTGGAATAGACGATTGTGGCTCCAGCCTTCTCATAGTCCTGGTCACTGAAACCGGCACCTTCTCCTGCCTTGGTCTCCACATAAACCTGGGCACCAAGCAGGACCAACTCCTGAACCCCCATCGGTGACAGACCAACACGATACTCTGGAGTCTGTTTAAATGGCGGCAATTCCTTGGGAACACCAAAGTTCATCAAACCTCCTTTTTCAAAGATAACATAGTAGAGTATATTATAACATCAATATTGAATAAATTCAAGAACTAAATTAATTCAGTCTTAAAAATGATATTCATCCATTACTTTAACAAAGTGAAATTACTTATGCAAAATCGGGAGAAAATGGATTTTTGTTAAACTCAATTAAAATAATGACCTTTCTTTATATTCTCCAAAGACCTTTTTTAATGCAGATGAAATCTCACCCACACTCGCATAAGCCCTGACACATTCGATAATTGGCTCCATTAGATTGTCACTACTGCGCGCTGCATCTTTTAATTGATCCAGCAGGAGGTTCACTTTCTGTATATTCCTCTCTGCCTTCACTCTTTTCAGACGTTCTATCTGCCTTGTTACTGCTGACTTTGAAACCTTCAATATCTTATATTCTCTGAGTCTCCCTGTCTCAGCAAACTTATTGACCCCGATCACTCCAAGCTGACCACTCTCGACCAACCGCTGATACTGATAGGCGCTCTTATGAATCTCACGCTGGAAATAACCCGCTTCAATCGCCTTGTTCGAACCACCCAGTTCATCGATCTTCTTTATATATTCATCTGCCTCCTGCTCAATCTTAGTGGTAAGTGATTCCAGATAATAAGAGCCACCCATTGGGTCCACAACCTCAGGCACTCCGGTCTCATAGGCAATCACCTGCTGGGTGCGCAGGGCAAGTTTTACCGACTCCTGGGTCGGCAATGACAGGGCCTCATCAAATGAATTGGTATGCAGGGACTGGGTTCCTCCAAGCACCGCAGCCAAAGCCTGATATGCCACTCTAATCGCATTATTATATGGTTCCTGGGCAGTAAGTGTAGAACCCGCAGTCTGGGTATGGAACCTCAACCTCCAGGAAGCAGGATTTTTCGCCTTGAATCTGTACCGCATAATCCGTGCCCATAACCGCCTTGCCGCGCGGAACTTTGCCACCTCCTCAAAGAAATTATTATGGGCATTAAAGAAGAAAGAGAGTCTTGGTGCAAATGAATCAATATCAAGGCCTTTATCAATAACCGCCTGGACATAGGCGATGCCATTGGCAAGGGTAAAGGCAAGTTCCTGAACAGCAGTTGCTCCGGCTTCCCTGATATGGTATCCGGAAACAGAAATGGTATTCCACTTTGGCAAATTTTTACTGCAGAAATCGATGATATCAACGGTCAATCTCATTGATGGGTCCGGAGGGAAGATATAGGTTCCACGGGCAATATACTCTTTCAGTATATCATTCTGCACGGTCCCGCGCAGTTTATCAGGAGAAACCCCCTGTTTTTCAGCCACCACAATATACATTGCAAGCAGGATTCCTGCGGTAGCGTTGATTGTCATTGATGTACTCACCTTATCAAGGGGTATCTGGTCAAACAGAATCTCCATATCCCTGAGGGTGTCGATTGCCACTCCGCACTTACCAACCTCTCCCTCGGCAATCGGGTCATCAGAATCATAACCCATCTGGGTGGGCAGGTCAAAGGCAACCGAGAGCCCGGTCTGCCCCTGTTTTAAGAGAAATCTGTAACGTTCATTCGATTCTTCAGCTGTGCCGAATCCAGCATACTGACGCATCGTCCAGAGCCGACCTGTATACATTGTGGGATAGATTCCACGGGTAAAGGGAAATTCACCTGGCTTACCCAGGTCCCTTTCGTAATTGAAATTTTTCAAATCCTCGGGTGTAAAAATCATATTCCAATTATAAATTCAACAGCATACTATTTTAGTCAGAAATCGATAAAAATCAACATCCTTTCCATTCGCAGTTTCTTATTTCCAGGTCTGGACCGAATACATAAACATCCTTGGTGAAGATTGTGTATTATTCAATAATAAGAAGGGTATCTCCGCTATTTACGGTCTGACCTTTCTTTACCAGTATCTGCTTGACTGTCCCCTCCCTGGGTGCCTTCATCTCATTCTGCATCTTCATCGCCTCGACAATTAAAAGACCCTGGCCTGACTTTACTTTATCACCCTGATTCACCTCCACCTCAACAACCAAACCGGGCATCGGCGCCTTTAACACCACCTGCTTTTTATCACTGATACCCTTTGCAGCCTTGAGCAGACCCTCAACCTTCTCATCGATTATTTCAATATTGTATTCTTCGCCACCTACATAGACCCTATTGTCTTCAAGAAAAATCGTATAATTTTTGTTATCAATAATCAAATCCAGTACCGAACCCTTATTATCAACAACCTCAACTGTAAAATCTTTATTATCCAATCTTACTGAATAGCCTTTATCCACTTTATCAATCTCAACCTTAAATTTCTTGTCATCAACAGAGATTATATATGCCATATCAAAAATTTAACCGACTTCTCAATTGTGCCTGAAGCCCGGCATACTTCCAGGGGCTCATTCCACCTGATTTTGCTTTCGAAACCACACTCACCCTCTTTTCTTCAAGCATCTTTGCAATCACACCGGCAATGGCGGCAACCTTATGGTTGGATTTTTTATATTCAATCTTTCCCAACACCCTATCAATGAATGTCGTATCATAATTTCCGGAAACAAATTCAGGGTTCTCCATAACCAGACGATGAAACGGGATTGAGGTTTTTATACCCCGAATAAGATATTCATCAAGTGCCCGCTTCATCCGCTCAATCACCTCCTGCCGGGTCGAACCCCAGACCAGGAGTTTCGCGATTAATGGATCATAGTATATTGGAACCGTAAAACCCTCATAAACGCCGGACTCGACCCTCACCCCAGGACCGCCCGGTTCAATCAGGGCGGTTATTGTTCCGGTGGAGGGAACAAAATTATTTTCCGGGTCTTCAGCAGATATCCGACACTCCATTGCGCAGCCATTCAGTTTTATATCCTCCTGACGCAAAGACAACCTTTCGCCTGAGGCAATCTTCAACTGTTCCTTGACGATATCAATCCCTGTTACAAGTTCAGTAACCGGATGTTCTACCTGCAACCTTGTATTCATCTCGAGAAAATAGAAGTTCCTCTCTTTATCCACCATAAACTCCACGGTCCCCGCATTATTATAATTTGATGCCATTACCGCCTTTACTGCAGCATCACCCATCCTTTTTCTCAATTCCGGGGTCATAATTGCTGATGGGGCTTCTTCGATTAATTTCTGGTGTCGACGCTGAACCGAACATTCCCTCTCAAACAGATGGACGACATCACCGTAATTGTCAGCAAGTATCTGAAATTCTATGTGTCTGGGTGATTCAAGAAATTTTTCTATGAATATTACCGGATTACCAAAGGCAGATTCTGCCTCACCGATTGCCTGCTTCATTGCGGTGGCAAGTTCATCCCGCTTACGGACGACCCTCATCCCCTTACCACCTCCACCACCTGCAGCCTTGATAAGCACTGGAAATCCAATCTGTTCAGCAATCTTTAGAGCCTCCGCTTCGGTCTTTACCGGACCATCACTACCAGGGATGACCGGAATCCCTGCCTTGCGCATCGTTATCTTTGAGGCAATCTTATCACCAAGAAGTTCAATCGCCTTTGAATTTGGACCAATAAATACTATGCTGTTGTTTTCACAGGCACGGGCAAACTCTTTATTCTCCGCAAGGAACCCATAACCAGGATGAATCGCCTCGGCCCCACATTTTTTCGCAACCTCAATTATCTTTTCAATCCGCAGATAGCTTTCTGTCGCAGGTGATGGTCCTATGTAATAGACCTCATCCGCATATCTTGTATGGAGGGCAGAACGGTCAGAATCCGAATAGACCGTAACACCTGTAATACCCATCTCTTTACAGGCGCGGAGTACCCGCACTGCAATCTCACCCCGGTTGGCGATAAGGATTTTTTTAAACATCTATGGAAGATGGTTGTACGGTGTACGGTATCGAAGTTCGGCACAGACTGGACATCAGGGACACAACTACAGATGGTTGTACGTTGTACGGCGGAGTCGTTCGGTATAAACCGGACATCAGAGGCACAACTACAGATGGTTGTACGTTGTACGGCGGAGCCATTCGGCACAGACTGGACATCAGGGACACAACTACAGATGGTTGTACGGTGTACGG
>MUKB01000091.1 GCA_002049785.1 Caldifarciminota bacterium 4484_100 | reverse complement strand
AACTGGTTCTGGAAAAATGTTTTTTCTTCTTTTCCTTCATCTACAGCCCCAGGATTATTCCCATAATGATTCCAATTATAATGGCAGAGAAAAAAGAGAGTATATTTCGCAATAGAGAAAATTTCCAACCCAGAACCATACCCTCCATCGGTATCTGAATTATGCCGACACTGACCCAGGCAACAAGAAATGCGGTGACCGCGCTGATGCCTATCCCCTGCTTCAGAAACTCACCCCCCAGAATATAACTTGTTATGGGATTACCTGCAGAGATACTGCCGATGACGGCACCGATAAATGCATCCTGAACCGGATTCTTTCGGAACAGATAGAAATAAAATGACTTGGGGATTAAGGTTGATATCAATCCGACCAGGAGAACAATCCCCAGGATCATCGGTGACATTCGGTAAAGAGTATAACTTGCTTTGCGTATCGATTCAATGAATCGACTCTTATCCATTCAATAACTCCTTTAGAAGTAATAGAACATTCTCTACTGATTTCTTCCTGATTGTATCACGTCTCCCTTTGAGTTGTAATTTTTTCAGAAAGATTTTCTTTTTGAATAAAACAGCGATATAGACAAGACCCACCGGTTTTTTCACGGTCCCCCCACCCGGACCTGCAATGCCGGTAATTCCAACCCCGATGTCGGTCTTAAATTTACGGCTTATACACACCGCCATCTTTTTTGCAACCGGCATACTCACTGCACCGTATCTTTTCAATAGCCGAACATCAACTCCCACCAGTTTTACTTTTATATTATTGTCATAAGCGATAATTCCACCCTTAAAATACTGTGAACTTCCAGGGGTTGTGGTGATAATGTAACCCAGCATGCCTCCCAAAGGAAGAATCCGGCGTGGAGTAAAATATAAGGGCAAAAGAAAGGTTGCATACTCATCAATCACAATCTGATGAGGATCTTTCCCCCAGATTTTAGCAAGGCTGTTGGATAATGAAACACCGATGAAGAATAATACCACCGCAACAATGATGAAAACTATTTTTAAATGAAACAGCAGATACCAGATAATAATACTAATCAAACAGGCAAAGGTTGCAGGTGCAATCGGCAGATAGCCGATGAACAGTCCGGTGGCGATTATCCTTTTTATAAAACCTATTTTTTCTTCTTCGGAAATTTCTCTTCCCAAACTGAAACGATGTTTGTTACAATAAAAATTGAAGAATATGTTCCGATGATGAAACCCACAAGCAGGGTAAAGGCAAAGTCGGCGATAATCGAACCGCCGAATATCAAGAGTGCAATAACCGCCATCAGGGTTGTGGTGCTGGTCAAAAGCGTTCGTGAAAGGGTTTCATTCACTCCGGTATTCAAGATAACATTATAGGGCTGCTTTCGCATCTTTCGAATCTTCTCCCGGATACGGTCAGAGATTACAATCGAGTCGTTGATTGAATAGCCGATAATCGTGAGCAGGGCACCTACGACAACGATGGAAAACTCCTTCTGAAAGAGCACAAGCATACCCACGGTGAACAGGGCATCATGGAACAGGGCGATTACCGCAGCAATACCGAACCGGTAATCGAACCTGAATGATACATAGATGAGAATCAAAAGGAGAGCAACGATGATTGCCCAGATTGTCTTTGTGAGTAACTCTCGACCGATCTTCGGCTCGACCGTTTCTTCCCTCAAAAACTCTTTCTTATTGTCGGGAAAATCTTCATTCAGGGTTTTCTTCACCGCCTTGGAAAAGGCAACCGGGTCTTTCTCCGGTGCCCGGATGATATATTCACGGTTCTCCTTTCCCAGAACCTGGATCATCGATCTCTCCTTACCGATATGGGCAAGGGATGACCTCAGGTCAGCAGTAGTAATCGGTTTTTCAAACCTGAGCTGTAATAGTGCCCCACCCGTGAAATCGATACCGAGGTTTGGTCCCTTAACGAAGATTGCGATGACGGAAATCAGCACAATAACCGCTGAAAAGATAAATCCATAGTTTCTTATTTTAATAAAGTTAATATCAGGATTTTTAACAATCTCAAGCATCTTCAGATCTTCAGCTTACGAATATCAAATTTATATGTAAAGTAATTGAAGATAACCTTACCGATAAAGACAGCACTGAAGAGGTTACTGAGGAGTCCGATCGTCAGGGTCAATGCAAACCCCTTGATCGGACCGCTTCCGAAGATAAACAGGATGACACCTATAATGATTGTAGTAATATTCGAATCGAAGATTGTTATCCAGGCGCGGGCAAAACCCTGATCGATTGCGGTCCTTGTGGTCTTGCCAATTTTCAACTCCTCTCTGATTCTTTCAAATATCAAGACATTGGCATCGACCGCCATACCGATCGTAAGGGCGATTCCAGCAATACCGGGCATAGTAAGACTTCCATGAAAGGCACTGAGCACCGCAAGAAGAAAGAAAAGGTTTAAAAATAAAGCGATATCAGCAACCAGGCCTGAGAGTGAATAGTAGATAAGCATAAACAGAATGACCAATGCACTGGCGATTAGAACCGCCCGCATACCACTCTGAATTGAATCCCGACCCAGACTTGGACCCACGGACCTTTCCTCGATAATCTTCAACGGTGCAGGCAGGGCACCGGCACGGAGCACAATGGCAAGATCCCGTGCCTGTTCTGCAGTGAAATTACCTGTTATCCTTGCCCTGCCATGGGGAATCCTTTCCTGGATATATGGTGCGGATTGGACAACGCCGTCAAGCACAATGGCAAGCCTCTTATTCACATTCCTTCCGGTAATCGAGGCAAATTTCCTGGCTGCACTCCGCTTGAACTGGATATCCACCTCCCAGGAGCCGACATACTGGAGCTGTCCGCTCTGATTCGGCCGATGCTGGGCATCGCGGATTCCCTCACCGGTCAGTTCTGCGGTCTTTTTAAGAAGATATATCTTTTTGATATTGCGATTACCTGACTCTTCCTTGGGTCCAAAGAGAAACTCCAGCCCTTCAGGAATAACCTCTTTTGCCTGAGAAATAAGGGCACGCACAGAATCTTCATCGCGCACATCAATTGCAGGCTGTCTTCCTATACTGAGCAGGTATGAAGAAAAAGGTTCTTCAAATGCAAGGGTATCTTCAGCTGAAAGGAATTTATCCATCTTCTGAATCACATCCTGGAACTGGTCATCCGCAACAAGTTTGAATTCTAAATGGGCAACCCTCTTGATTAAATTGATTGCCCGGTCCCGGTCCACACCTGGAAGCTGAACTAAAATTCTTCCTCCAGACTGTTTTTCAATCACCGGTTCATAGACCCCGAACTGGTCGATACGATTCTGAATCACCTCAAAGGCACGGTCCCTGAGGTCCTTGGGGTTTTCCTTGAGCCCTGTAGTATCAACCTCAAGCACCAGATGCATCCCACCCTTGAGATCCAGACCCAGATGGATTGCCCTCTTTGATAATGAAATTTTAGCCTCTTCTGAAAGGTTCTTTTCAGTATAGAGCCGAATCGTCGGGATTACCGCATAGATGGCCAGGCCGACCGCAAAGATTACAATCCCTACCCGGAGCCCGAGGTTTCTCATCTTGCCCCTTTGATAATGCCGATCATCTCATTTACTGCCTGTCTCAAACCGACAAATACTGCCCGGGCGATAATGGCAAATCCGATAGAGAAACTTGTGATCTCAGAGAGAGTGAGGAGACCTTTGATATTTTTATAGTCGATACCATGACCTGCATGCACGGTCAGACCTTCACGCCGTGCCGCCTTGGCAACCCGGGCAATCTTTATCAACTCATCCCGGCTTTTTGGATTTTTGGAAAATTCATTGGTGTTAATTTCAATATACTGAACACCACTGCGCACCGCCTCTTTTATCTGTTCAGGGTCCGGGTCGAGAAAGAGCCCCACCTTGATTCCATTTTCTTGAAGATTCGCGATATAGGGTTTTAAATTCTCTTTCAGATTGAGCAGATCAAGTCCTCCCTGGGTTGTCACCTCACCCGGAGATTCCGGAACCAGAGTGATACGGTCAGGTTTCACCTTCAATGCAATCTGGGCCATCTCCTTAGTGGCTGCCATCTCAAGGTTCAGTTCGGTCTTGATGACCTTCCTCAAAAGCTCTAAATCCCTTTCCTTGATATGTCTTCGGTCACCGCGCAGATGAACGGTTATCCCATCCGCACCGCCAAGCTCGGCCTCCACTGCCGCATATACAGGGTCCGGAAATAACTCTTTGCGTGCCTCCCTGAGGGTAGCAATGTGGTCAATGTTGACCGAAAGCTCCATTGGCAATTATATCCAGAAATTAATTTATGTCAACAGAAGTTTGTTAATTTCTCATCTCTTAATGCATAATCCGCGGTTCCATCAGTTGATGCCTGTATTGACATTGCTCGTTCTATAGATATAATCCTGTATTCGGGGCGTGGCGCAGTGGCTTAGCGCGCATGGTTTGGGACCATGAGGTCGTGGGTTCAAATCCCACCGCCCCGATAGACTTGACCTTACAAAAATTTTATATATAATTATTAATGGAAAAGATAAATTTCAAAGAAGGACTGACATTTGACGATATTCTATTAATTCCCCAATATTCCGAGGTCATACCCAGGGATTGCGATGTTGCTACCAGATTTTCCCGACATATAAGCCTCAACATTCCCCTGGTCAGTGCAGCAATGGATACGGTTACTGAATCGGCGATGGCTATTGCCCTGGCACAGGAAGGCGGGATCGGAGTGATACATAAGAATATGCCGATTGAAAAGCAGACCGCTGAGGTGCGTAAGGTAAAGAGGGCAGAGAGTGGAATGATAATAAATCCCATCACTGTAAACAAAGAATCTACTATAAGAGAGGCCCAGGAATTGATGCAGAAATACGATATTTCCGGGGTTGTGGTAGTCGACTCTGAAAATCGGCTTGTGGGAATTCTTACCAACCGTGATATAATCTTTGAAACCAATCTTTCAAAAAGGGTTGAAGATGTTATGACCCAGGAAAAGCTGATTACCGCACCGGTCGGGACCGACCTGGATAGCGCCCGTAGAATACTGAAAAAACACCGTATCGAAAAACTCCCCATCGTGGATAAACATAATAGACTGAAGGGTTTGATTACGGTCAAGGATATAATCAAAAAGATGGAACAACCAAACGCCACAACCGACAAGATGGGTAGACTCTGTTGTGCCGCAGCAATCGGAATTGACAAAACAACTATGCAGAGGGCCTCGGCACTGGTCGAAGCCGGTGTGGACGCCCTTGTGATTGATACCGCACATGCCCATTCAAAGAATGTGATTGAAATGATGAAGCGGATTAAGAAAAAATTCCCCCGAGTTGACCTTGTGGTTGGAAACATTGGAACCGCTGAGGCAGCGCAGGAGTTATTAAAATATGAACCGGACGGATTGAAGATTGGAATCGGTCCGGGTTCGATCTGCACAACCCGGGTTATTGCAGGAATCGGTATTCCCCAGGTAACCGCGATAATGGATTGTGCCAGGGCAATAAAAAACAGTGTTCCGCTCATTGCGGATGGAGGAATCCGTTACTCTGGAGATATCGTCAAGGCCCTGGCCTGCGGCGCTTCAAGTGTGATGATTGGCAATCTCTTTGCCGGAACTGAAGAGAGTCCGGGTGAGACCGTGCTTCTCGAAGGAAGGAGATATAAGGAATATCGGGCGATGGGTTCCTTGAGTGCGATGGGCCGGGGTTCAGCTGACCGTTATTTCCAGGAAGGTGCCAGAAAATTTGTGCCTGAAGGTGTAGAAGGTAGAGTTCCCTATCGGGGTCGGGTAAAGGATGTGATTTTTCAACTCGTTGGCGGATTGAAATCTGGAATGGGCTATTGTGGTGCGAAAAATATCAGGACCCTACAGAAAAAGGCACGGTTCATAAAAATAAGTAATGCCGGGCTCAGGGAAAGCCATCCCCACGACATCACAATCACCAAGGAATCTCCGAATTATGAAATCAGAATGCTATAGTGCCCCGTTCACAAATATCGCGCCATATTACGATACCTTGATGTCTTTTGTCAACTATCCCAGCTGGGTCTCATATATTGAAACCCTGCTTGTAGCAAACAATATTGAGGCAAAAAAAATCCTGGATCTTGCCTGCGGAACCGGAACCTGTCTGAAATTATGGGCACAAAGGGGATATCAGGTGCTCGGTATGGACCGTTCACTTCCGATGCTCGAAATCTGTAAACAGAAAAGATGAACTTCTACAATGTTTCCAGAATGTCTATGATGTTCTTGATGATAAAGGTATCTTCATCTTCGATATGAATACAATTCACTCATTGTGTGATGAATGGGGGAATAATACATTTCAGCGTCAGGATAAGAATATCTCCTCAACCTGGCAGAATGTCTACGATAAAAAGACGAATATCTCCACCCTCAAACTTACCCTGGAGATAAAAGAAGATACAAAAAAATTGATGATCTGTGAATTTCATCAGGAACGTGCCTATCCCCTGAATGTTATTCGAGAATTACTAAAGAAAGCGGGCTTCTTCTTCACCCTCTATCGCCACCTGACATTCCATCCTGCAGATGAGGGAGATTTGAGAATAATGGGGGTAGCAAGAAAATGATGATTGCGGATTTACATATCCATTCCCGTTATTCCCGAGCCACCAGCAAGGAGATGACAATCCCGAAATTGACTGAATACGCCAAACTGAAAGGCATTTCAATGCTCGGGACCGGAGATTTCACCCATCCTGCCTGGCTTCGTGAACTGGAGAATTATTTAGAGCCGAAGGATGGATACTATGAATATAATGGTATCAAATTTATTCTCTCGGTAGAAGTCAATAATATCTATACCCGGCGTGGTCGGCTCCGACGCCTCCATAATATCATCTTTGCCCCGGACTTTAAGACCGTTCATTTGATAAATAACTTCCTGGGCAGATATGGTAAACTTGAAGCAGATGGCCGCCCCACCCTTTCTCTTGATACCTATGATATGTTAAAGGGACTGCTCGATATATCAAACGATATATTTATGGTCCCGGCACATATCTGGACCCCCTGGTTTTCTCTTTTCGGTTCAAATTCAGGATTCGACTCCATTGAGGAATGTCTGGATGACTTAAAAGATAAGGTCTTCGCCTTGGAGACCGGGCTCTCATCAGACCCCGCAATGAACTGGCGACTTTCTGCACTCGACAATTATACCCTGATTTCGAACTCGGACGCCCATTCTCCGTCCCGTTTGGGAAGGGAGGCAAATGTCTTCAAAAAGGAACTCAACTACTATGAGCTGATGGATGTCTTAAAGAATAAAAATCGGGAGATATTTCTCTATACAATCGAGTTCTATCCCCAGGAGGGTAAATATCATTTTGATGGTCATCGTAAATGTGGGGTTCGACTGACCCCGCGTGAGGCGCGCTTCAACAACAACATCTGTCCGGTTTGTTCCCGTAGCATCACTATCGGGGTAATGCATCGGGTTGAATCACTCGGAGACCGGGAAGAAGGTTATATCCCTCCGGATGCGATCCCCTTTAAAAACCTGATCCCCTTAGAAGAGATAATTGCCGAGGCGATGGGAGTGGGAAGGGATACGGTGGGTGTGAAGAACGAATATCGGAGGTTGTGCAATCTCTTCGGAAATGAGTTTGAAATTCTCCTCAACACTCCGATTCAGGAGCTTAAGGCCAATACCCAGGAACGGATTGCAATCGGAATTGAACGTGCCCGAAGAGGGGATGTCATTATAAATCCTGGATATGACGGTGTGTTTGGCAAGGTTAAGATTTTTGAAGAAGAGAAACCGACCCAATCACAACTGGGCCTCTTTTAAGTCAAAAGCCTGTCTGCATATCCTCCCAGCACACAGATGAGTCTCAGGATACGATAGAATCTCAGTATATCCGGAGATTTGAATTTAAATCGGCGTGCCGATATCCTCTTTATATCCGGAATCAACTCGACCAGGTCACCGATCAATGAGTTTAGAACCTCGACCTCTGCATATATCGGGGTTTTTATCCTGAATGGCCTTCTCCGTTTATACTGTTCAACTGCCCGTTTCGATTTCATCTCAAGTTCTTTTTGAACATCGAGCGGATGCCGACAGCGTGCAGCAAATCTGGAAACCCCGTATTTTGTAATAACCGTCTCCACCTGGGTGCCGAAGAATTTCTTTACCGCTTTTATCAATAAGTCATCCCCGGAGACCATAGCCAGTGCAACACCATAATGACCTGCAACCCCGGTGTTAATCTCTGCTTCACCAACATTTCGCCCATTTATCTTTACATTATAAATCACCCGCGATGAATATGTATGGTCCATACCTGAACCGGTCGTGCCTGCCATCGCATGATAACCGATAAGAAACAGAAGATCATAGCCTTGCTCAATCCCTTCAATCATATAATACATTCTGGGTGAACCCTTGGTCAGGTGAATACCGGGTTCCAGCTGTTCAATCAAAAGATTTTCACCAAGTCCATGGGAATCGCATATCGTAATCTTACCTATCGGTACCCGACTATTTCTGATACCCCTGATCACCGCATTCACCTCTTCAGTAGCGATCCTCCGTATTCGGGTAAGATCTGTTGAATCCCTCAACTCACGCCAGGAAGATACCACACCAACCCCTTCAATATCAAATGATATAAAGACATTTATCTTTTCCATAGACAATTATAATCTATAAAGTGCCGGTGTCAACCTCATTACACGCTGACTCAATATCAAGCATCTCTGGTTTTTCTGGTTTTTCTAGTTTTTCTGGTTTCTCTTTTATCTGGTTTTTCAATGACTTTTTCCTTTTACCTTTTTACTTACTCTAAGGAAATGACTAACGATTTTTCAAGCATCCAGCTACGGCATATATGCCCTGTTTATATGAAATATACTCCGAAAGATATTTTTATAGACAAGGGGATGCTCTTTCTTTATCCGTTTCAAAAAATTTCTTATCAATTCGCGCTTTGACTCTTTATAATATGGACACAGATTTCTATTGTTCGGCAATCCAATTACTCTGGCAAGCTCCTCAATCCTCTCTTTTTCAAAATAGTATAAGGGTCTAATAATATAAAATCTGCCCTGGATAATCGACTGTTTGGGTGTAGGCACTGAAATCTCACCATTATAAATTATATTTAAAAAAAGGGATTCTGCTACATCTTCCTTATGATGGGCAAGTGCAACCCTGAAGATATTCAGCTTATCCGCGAACTCCAGAATCTTCTTGCGCCGCTCCCGGGAACAGAAATAACACCTATTTTCTCTATTTTTAACAACTCTATTGATCGGTGCCTTGATAATCTTATAAGGAACTTCAGTCAGGCTATCAACACCACCTGATACCCCAACCAGGACCGAGCTATATTTCGGCAGTAATTGATGCCGGGCAACCGCTTTTGCCAGAAGTTCAAGACAGGATTTGACTAAACCCTGATTATCCTTTTCAACCAATTATCTGAGAATCACTAACTGCCGGATTGCAACACCCTTTTCCGATTCCAAACGGTAGAAATAGACCCCATTGGGCATAAGATTTCCGCGTTCATCCTCGGCATGCCAGATAACCTTATGTCTTCCTTCAGAAAAATTCCCCCGGGCAAGAACCTTAACCGGTTCACCGATAAGATTATATATGGTCAGGGTGAGATTGAGCGGCTGACTCAGAATAAACTCAATTTCCGTATAGTCATCTACCGGATTGGGATAATTCTTCTTCAGAACGATTAATTCACCTTCCCCGGGTTTAACTCGGGAAAAGGTTTCCACAACATTTTCATTCGCATTAAAGAGAAGAAGATTGCCGGTTCTGGAATTAAAGATGAGCCTGGAGCCCGGACCGATATTTTCCAGGCCGATCCGGGATTTCCTGGTGCCGGTGGAATCCAGAACAACCATAGAATCAGGAAACAGTATATAAAGATTAACTGCGCCATCCACGCTGAAGTCAAGAATCTGGTCTGATGAATTAAACAGTAATTGCTCCTTATATGATTCCAAATTGTTAATATCGTCTCCGTGCCATATCTTTATCTGGTTATTGCTCAGAGTGAAAAATGGAGTCTGGGGTTCACCATAGTCTGCACCCGGCACAAGCGCAATCCGTTCGGCATTTAATAGAATAGAACTGACTATTTTGTCATCATTAGCTAAATTCAAATCGCCCGGTTCCAGGACTAAAAACATAGGTTTCTCGTCAATGGTGAATACAACCATCTGTCTTGGGTTATTGAAGATCAGAGTGCTCTTCTCCTGCTTACCTTCAGAATCGATAAAGACCAGCCGGCCCTCCTGATCAAGCAGATATATATCCTGGCCGAGTATGGCAAGACACTTACCCGAGACCTTGCCAAAGGCAACAACACCTTTCCCCTCATCAATCTTCGATATTGATGAAGGTGCGAGATACCAGATCTCGCCAGAACTATCTGTTGTTAAATCAAGAACCTGTTGGGCAAAAATAGAAACAGCACGATTAATTTTTTCATAGACCTCCTTGTTAATTAACCGCTCTCGAATCATAGTTAATTATATACAGATTAAGAAAATTGTCAAGACCCCGTTTTTCATCAAAAATAATCTTACCGAAAGGGGGTTGTTTAATCAAAATTTGGTGGTTGGGGAATTTTCTTGAAAAAATAGGTGGGCCTGAGTATATTAATAT
>MUKB01000090.1 GCA_002049785.1 Caldifarciminota bacterium 4484_100 | reverse complement strand
CAGTATGGATGAATCTTTTATCTCAATGGTTTCAATCTCTTTAAGTTTAATCTTGGTGGTAAAAAACCAGAATTTGATAATGAATTCATCTGTAGTAACATATAACTTCAGGTCCTGAAATGTCAGATACATAAAAATTATGAAGATAAACGGCACCATAATAGATAACGCAACAATCTGCAGGCCTTTAAGAATAAATATAAGGCTCAATATTAACAACAGCACCATCACTCCACGCAGTGTCAAATTATAACCCCTGCCTAAGGGAATAACCTCTTTATACAGGACTAATTTACTTCTTGTCGGCATTTTAAAGTCAACCCCAGGCCTTATTATGATAGACCTCGATGATTGCATGGCCTGAATATGCCTTTTCAGTATCGGCAAGATAGACGAGCCGGGATGGAAATCCAGCAATCTGACTCAGGGCACAGCCAATAATCTCCTCTTCGGTCCCACCGAACCGAATCGCATCCGGGTCTTCACTCATATAATTCTTTATCCCCGCAGTGAACCGGGCAATCGCTTCGACCCTCTCCTCATTATGCCGACATCCGGATGTAATATTCTCTAAATACTGTTCAAGTTGTGGTCGGTCACCTTTCTTATATCCAACAACCAATGGTGTGTAGTGAACATAAAGATACTCAACACTCGCTGTATCGAGTCGAATCATATTCTCCATCAGGACCCGATCCACTGAACCCGGAGCATGGGTATCATTTTCCAGCATATATCGGTAGGCTGGACCAAAAACCCCGAGACCCCGGGATATCAATCTTCTTTTTTCAGGACCAACTGAATCCACTGATCAGGATAATGGTGTTTAGACCTAACCTCAATGGTATCTCCAATCTCGGCACGCCAGTCTTCGATCCGCTGAACCTTTTTTGCATCCCTGACAGTAAAACCGACCCTCCTGAGTATTTCTAAATACTCGGATTCAGTGAAGAAGAAGTGGGTTTCATTCATCTCCTCCTGCCAATGCTTCTCTTCAACCGCATGACATTTACTCACAAATTCAACCACATCCGCAACATCTGTCCTCACGCCGCCATCAATCGCCTCATACCACACCTTTCTGGGTCGAAATTCCCGGGCGAAACGGTAAAATCTTCTTTCAATCGCCTCACTTCGAAAGATCAACTCTACCGGTTCTGGTTCGGGTTTGAGGAAATCTTGAATGAGTAGAATCCCGTTCTTCTTCAATACCGCGTGGGCTATTTCAAAGGTTCGAACCAACCCTTCCACTCCAAGTCTGGAGAATATCTCATGGAGAACTGCGATAAAGAGTCCTGTGTCGAATGTCTCATCCAGGAATAAACATCCGGAGACATCACCGGAGAGCAGAGCAGTGTTCTTCAAACCCTTCTCAGTAACATTCTTCAACCGTTCAAATCTCCTATCCACGCCGACAATGACACTATTGGAATATCGTTCTGAAAGCATCTCCAGAACGAATCCGCTGCCGCAACCGAACTCGACAATGAGCCCTGGACGGGCCTGAGCAATCAAGGGCCTTAGCACAGCCCTTCTCTGTTCAATCTTATCCATCAAGATCAATCAATAAACTTCACTCTTTAGGCTGAATCGGTGTTCCTTCCTGTTCATCAAATAGAGTGCTGACTATCCTGATTGGCTTATATTCTGTTTTTATCAATCATCTTGCAATCAAATAAACTCCGAGCACGATGAGGAGAACGCCGATAATCTGAACCAAGGTGACCTTTTCTCCGAGGAAGAAAAAGCCTATTAGTAGAGCCCATATAAAAGTGGTAGCATATACTGGATAAAGAACCGTGAGGGCTCCGCCCAACTTGAAGGCAAATAGAAATAGAACCATAATTATCAGGTAACATAATATTCCCAGGAGAACCCGGAAATTACTCACCAGGAGTATTAAATTACCAGACGACTGCTCAGCACCAGTCTTGTAGAGATACTGACCCAAAGCGCCCATAAATGCGGCGAGAAGAAACAATAATATAGATTTATAGTTAGTCATCATTCAAATCTTACCTAATTTGTGTCCGAGTTCAACAACCGCCTTCTCAATCACCTCGGTTATCTCCTTTGCTCCTTCACCTTTCTTGATAAGCATTCGGTATGACAAAGGAGAACCTAAAGCTATTTTTATTGGAGTCGGTTTCGGAACTACTCGACGATAATTCATACTTTCGTAGGTGCCGGTGATAAAAACAGGATAAACCATGCATCGGGTTTTTTTGACTAGTAGTCCTACACCGGGTTTGAATCTACCCATCCTACCGGTTCTGGTTCTCGTCCCCTCGGGATAGATCAGAATAGTTCCATCATTATTGATGATTTCAATGCAAATTGATAGTGATTTCAGGTCGGCTACCTCACGTCGGATCGGAATGATATTACATAATAAGTGGGCAATAACCTTCAGTATTGGCTTGGCAAAGAAGTAATCGGCTGCAGCTACCGAATAGGTTTGGTTGATTGCTCTGAACGGTAAACAGGAGAAGATCAACAGGGTATCCAGGTGACTTGAATGATTCGCCACAATTACACTCCCACCGGTTCCCAGTTTATTATTATACGATATTATATGATAATGATGAAAGTAACGGAAGTAGAATCTCAAGGCAATATAGAACAAAGGACGGAATAGTAGGGTTATAAAATTATTTCCGATCCGGTCATATATTGTTGGAGGAGGCGGATAAACCCACCACTCATTCTGTTCCTGCATAACTACTCAACGAAGGAATAGAGAAGATTTACTAAATGAAAGAAAAGTGGTGATACAAAAATCAGACTGTCAAATCGGTCAAGCAGACCTCCGTGGCCGGGCAGAACCCTGCCGAAATCCTTTAGACCAAGGTCCCTTTTGATAAATGACATTACCAGATCACCGCAGGTGCCTCCAACCGAAATTACTAATGCCAGCATAATCCGATGAAATATTGTGAATTCAGGTGTGAAAGAGGCAAACAGGAAAGAAAAAAATATCACCAGAATAATTCCGCCAACAAAACCTTCGTTAGTTTTCTTTGGGCTGATTTTCGGAACCAGTGGAGTTCGACCGAAAATTTTTCCGCTCAGATAAGATCCAGCGTCATTTGAGATTACAAGTATAAAAAGATAGAAGATGTAACCGATGCCGCCATCGATATTTCTCATAAAAGCAACATGAGAAAGGAACCAACCAAAATAGGTTACTCCCAGCATTGCCAGACAGGATTTTTGAATCATATGTTTATATTCTCCCCTTATAATCGGGACCAGTAGTACCAGAACGATGAGGTAGATAGGGATTACCTGGAAGAATCCAAATCGATTCAGGAATATGGGAAAGTAACAAAAAACAATCTCTATGTAACATACCGTAACATAGCCACGGTCTTTCCAGAGACCTACTACATTAGCATATTCCCGAAAGAGAAGTATGGAGAGAAACAGAAAGATAGCCTGAAATAGATACTTCGAATAAAGAAGAGGCAGGAGGAAGGGAGGGATAATTATGAACCAGGTGAGATACCTCGTCCATATTTTCTTTATCGGCCTTCCCATTACCTTCAAGATAAAACTCAACACAACCAAAAACAGACCATAACCGAACAGAGTCAGCAAAACGGCCTTCAATATCCTCATTCTGATGTCCATATTATTCTGATTCCTTCCTTTTTATCTCATCCAGCATTCCCCGCACCCGGTTGATAATCGTAAGCTGTCCCAGTATGATGAAAAGGACCATACATAACTCTAAGACGCTACTCCTCCAATTAAAGAGAGATATAGCAGGATGATTAGTGATACTGAGTATAAACTGAATCAGAGAGGCGAGAATAATCAGGAACAATCGAACAACTTTATCCAAGGGGCCGTGCTGTTGCCAGGAAACTCCGATCGCTTTTCCGAGCATCCCGGTATAACTTACTAAAAGCACCGTAAGCGATGCGAACATACCGATACTAAGATCACATAATCGGGATAAGGCTATGCCGATGATTATAAATAGATCGGCATAACGGTCCGGTAATGCATTGACCATTTCTCCTACCATAGACTTTCGGTTAATCTTCAAAGCGATCAAACCATCAAGTGTATTTAAGGTCATCCGTAGGAAGATTAAAAAGATATTAATTAACAAAAGAATCGGATAGTCTCCGGCTCGAAAATAGAGATAACCGATCAAAAGCGAAATGAAGAAGGCTGCAAAGCTGATCACATCCGGATGGATCCAAATTATTCGGTCAGCTACGGAATTTAAGAATATGCGGTAGGGATACTTCAATGTATGGAGTGCGAATGATTTTCCAATCCTGATTTTTGAATTCGGTTCAGACATCTCGTTTTGTGAGGAAATCTTCCCTTCTGTAATTTAAGAAACCTACCATTTAGTCCCAAGCCTGGTCAGAATAAAACTGTCTTTCGCCTCCATTGTTCTCTCTCTTTGAGACATATTGCTCTATTATAAAATTTTTTTTATTGATTGTCAAGGCTTCCTGCTAAAGTTTTCTGCCAAACCACCCGAGGGTTACAGACGGGATGGAAATCACCTCTAATAAGTTTAACTCACTTTCTGAGCAATCATAAGAACAACCTTGGAGTAATGTCCCAACCCGTTCTCTTCTATCTCCTTGCCGTATTTAGTCCAGACCTCATCAAGAGATCGGGTATTGATCCCGTAAATCTTCGGGACATTCTCGCAGGCAAATCTGATTTCAGACCTTGCCTGTGCCGCCGTGAGTTTCTTTCCTGTATAGTAATTTTTTTTCTCGATTAATTTAAATTTTGTCCTCTCAAACATAGCCTCATACTCCATAGCACTTAACCATCTGGCATTACAGATATAGGAGAACAGGACCACCTCAATTTTCTGGGCCTCGGTCTCCATCTCTTCCGGAGGCATTACGGTGAAGCAAAAATAGCCATCAGGTTTCAAAATCCTATTCACCTCAGAGAAAGTTTTTTCCACACCGGACTTACCTCTGGTCATATGGATATCTTCCAGTCCCAAGAAATTAACCACCATATCGAAGTTTTCATCGGGAAAACTCATCGCAGTAGCATCCATCTCGACAACCTCTATACAGCCTCCAAGATTACATTTTTCAACATTCTTTCTAGCATTCACAACATCATTCTGGCAAATATCAACTCCTACAATCTTAAGATTAGGTTCGCGCTTTGCAAGTTCTATCGTAAAAAACCCGTAGCCGGTACCAACATCCAGAATACACATACCTGATTCAATGGGTAAATCTTCTACGATTCTGCGGCGAAGATTGCTGAGCTTTGAAAAATAGGTTGGATATTCCTCATTTGATCCTCTCTATTTTTTATTAAATCTGCTAAACCAATAAGGATGTCTTTAGTAAAATATGTTGCCCTATCTGTCTCATCTCAAAAGCCCTGTTGAATTCTCTTCCCATTTCTTTCGGGAAAATACCAGTTTTTATAAAATGTTCGCCGAAAGCTGAAATTACACCTTTATGTGATGAAAATGATAAATTCTTTGTAAGCAGGGCAGCTTGCGCTGAATAAAACATCGCATAGTAAGTTCTTGAAACAGAAGATTCATAATCACCTTCTTCAAGAAGTATTTTGGCACTTCTCAAATATTTCTCTGCTCTCTCCAATAAGGATTTGATCTC
>MUKB01000089.1 GCA_002049785.1 Caldifarciminota bacterium 4484_100 | reverse complement strand
TGGTGGTGGTGGTCCCCAGGGTGAAGAGCTAAGGTTTTTCAGGCGGTTTATGTTTGAGCGTATCTATCCGAATCCGGTAAAAGGCTTATTGAAGATAAGATTTAATTCCCCGGATGAGCGGAAAGTTATGATAAAGATTTATGATGTTGTGGGTCGGTTAATAGAAAAGGTATTTGATGGTAGGGCGAGGATTGGGTTGAATGAGTTTTATATTAGACCAGAAGACTTCTCCGCTGGTGTCTATTTTGTGCGATTAACCGCCGGGGATTACAAGAAGACTGAGAAAGTGGTGTTAATAAAATAGTTGATGCTGGATACATAAGGATAGTTAATCGTTATACGGTGTGGACATTAGTGCAAAAATTTGGATGATTACTTGATTCTGGATATTTGATACTCGATACTGGATAAGAACAGCATTTCGGAATTCGGATTTCGAATTTCGGAATTAAAAAAGAAAGTCACCCTGAATTTATTTCAGGGTCCCATGAGATGCTGAACCAATACTGAGATTCCTTAGCACAAGGTTCAGCATGACAGGACCAGAGAAACCAGAAATTCCAAGCAGGATGTCCATTGACTTATCAGAAATTTTCGCTATAATAACTTAAAGAATCCAATAAAGCTAAAATGGCTTGATGTTTGCAGACCCGATGTAAGAGGCATTAATATTTTCTTAAGTCTTTATTAAGAAAGGAGTTGAAGATGGCCTTATTAGAGATAAGATGGCACGGCCGGGGAGGACAGGGGGCCAAGACAGCAGCCCTGCTCTTTGCCGACGCAGCCATAGAAACCGGAAAATATATTCAGGCCTTTCCAGAATACGGGCCAGAGCGAATGGGCGCACCGGTCTTTGCCTTCAATCGTGTTTCAGATGAACCGATCCTCCAGCACTGTGGAATCAAAAACCCGAATATCGTGGTGGTTCTGGACCCCACCCTGATGGAAACAATCGGGGTGACCGAAGGTCTGCCCGCAGACGGCACAATCCTTGTCAATACCCAGAAGACCACGGATGAAATAAAGAAACAGTTGAAACTTACAACCCAGAAGATTTATGTGGTTGATGCAAGTAAAATCTCCAAGGAGATTCTGGGAAGAGAGCTTCCCAATACCCCGATGCTCGGTGCATTGATTAAGGTCTCCAAGTTACTCGAATTTGAACCGATGCTGAAATCGGTGCGTAAGAGATTGGAAAAGAAATTTCCAGGTCGTCCTGATGTGGTTGAAGGTAATATCAAGGCAATAAAAAGGGCATATGAGGAGGTTCAGGAATGAGTGAGAAAAAAGGTTGGCGGGAATTACCGATCGGTCTGGTTACTGAACCAGCAAGCAGTAAGAGGTTTGAAACCGGGGATTGGCGAAGTGAAAGGCCAATCTGGGATGAGAATAAATGCATCCATTGTCTGATCTGCTGGATATACTGTCCGGATTCCGCAATAATTGTAAAGGACGAAAAGGTTCAGGGAATCGACTATCGCTATTGTAAGGGTTGTGGAATCTGCGCCGAGGAATGTCCACCCAAGGTAAAGGCAATAACGATGGTAAGGGAGGAAAAATGATTGTTGCAAGAACCGGTAATGAAGCGATGGCCGAGGCTATGCGTCAGATAAATCCGGATGTGGTTGCCGCCTATCCAATCACACCAGCAACCGAGGTTGTCCAGCTCTTTGCCAAGTTTGTAAGTGATGGAAAGGTGGATACAGAATTTGTTCCTGCTGAGAGTGAACATTCAGCAATCAGTGCCTGCTGTGGGGCATCAGCTGCAGGAGCAAGGGTAATGACTTCAACTGCATCCCAGGGGCTGGCCTTAATGCATGAAATCCTCTATATCGCTGCAGGGTTGCGTCTTCCCATCGTGATCTGCCTTGTTAACCGTTCGCTCTCAAGTCCGATAAATATCCATTGTGACCATTCAGACTCCCTGGGTTCAAGGGATTCAGGCTGGATACAGATTTTTTCAGAAAACACCCAGGAGGCCTATGATTCGACAATCCAGGCGGTAAAGATTGCTGAATCCGCACTGTTGCCAGCAATGGTGACGACCGACGGTTTCATCCTCAGCCATGGTATGGAGAGAATTGAACTCCTGAATGACCAGGATGTCCCCAAATTCCTTGGTGAGAGGAAGGTAAAATATTCCCTGCTCGATGTGGATAATCCCATTACCCTGGGGCCGTTAGATCTCCAGGACTATTTCTTTGAGCATAAACGTTCAGAAATTGACGCGATGAACAATGTTCTTCCAATTATTGAAAAAGTTCAAAAGGAGTTTGGTGATAGGTTTGGCCGTTTTTACCCGGTAGTGGATGAATATAAACTGGACGATGCCGAGGTGGCAATCCTGGTAATGGGTTCTACTGGTGGCACCGCAAAGGTCGCAGTCGAGAGGTTGCGGGAAAAGGGTAAAAAGGTCGGTCTGATCCGGGCAAGGATATATCGTCCATTTCCAAAATCACATATGCTGAATGCATTGAAAAAGGTTGATGTGGTAGGTATTATGGACCGCTCTGATACGCTCTCAACCCTGGGCGGACATCTCTACAACGACTGCCGTTCAATCCTGTACGATTCTGATAAACGTCCACTCCTGAAGAACTTCATCTACGGACTGGGTGGTCGGGACATCACCATTGAAGAGATCGAATCGATCTACGAAAATCTCTTTGCACTCAAGAAGGCGGGTAAGGTTGATAAAGATATTGTCTATTTTGGAGTAAGGGAGGAATAATGGCAACCCTGAAAGAACTGAGTCATCAGGAAGAAAAGTTTGTAGGTGGACACAGGGCCTGCCCAGGCTGTGGTGCAACAATCATCGCCCGTCAGGTTTTACTTGCTGCACAACAACCCGTGGTTGTCGGCTGTGCAACCGGATGCTTAGAGGTTGCAACAACGATCTTCCCGTATTCTGCCTGGAATGTTCCTTTTATCCATAATGCATTTGAAAATGTTGCTGCAACGATGAGCGGTGTTGAGACCGCATATCGTGCCCTCAAGAAAAAAGGTAAAATAAATAAAGACATAAGGTTCATCGCATTCGGTGGCGATGGCGGCACCTATGACATCGGTCTTCAATCGCTGTCCGGAATGATAGAAAGGAGGCACCGGGTTCTTTATGTCTGCTATAACAATGAGGCCTATATGAATACAGGAATCCAACGTTCATCAGCAACACCCAGAGGAGCACATACCACAACCTCACCTGCAGGCACAGTCATCCCGGGTAAAATACAGCTCAGAAAGAACCTGACCGAAATCATCATCGCCCATGAACCTGCCTATGCAGCCCAGGCGACCATCGGCTACTGGAATGATTTAATAACAAAGGTGAGAAAGGCCCTGGATGCTGATGGCCCTTCTTTTCTCAACATATATTCACCCTGCAGGTTGGGCTGGGCCTATGCACCAGAGATGACCGTAAAGGTCACAAAAATTGCGGTGGAAACCTGTATCTGGCCCCTATACGAATATCAGGATGGAAAATACAGAATTACTGTAAAACCGAAAGAGAAAAAACCGATTACGGAATTTCTAAAACTTCAGGGAAGATTCGGGCATCTATTCAAATGGCGTGATGACCTGCCGATAAAAGAGTTCCAGGCTGAAGTTGATCGAATCTGGGAGCGGTTATTAAAGAGGAGTCAGGCGGATTAATTAAATTTATAAAGACCAGGCCTTCGATAAAAGTAGTATTCTTCGATTTGGACGGCACCCTGTATTGCGCACCCGAATTGAGAAAAAAATATGCGGATGCCGCTTATCAAACACTCAGCCATTATAAGAAACTTGACCCATCTCAGGCGCGGATAATCGTTGAGGAGAAGAAAAAAGAGCTAGAGAAGCAGGCTGGCGGCTCAATGCCCTATACCCTCACCCTTAAATCCTTGGGTGTCCCGATTGAGGTCTGGCACAAGGAAAATATAAAATATGTTGATCCTGGCCAATTCCTGGTTCCGGATATGAAGTTGAAGAAGACTTTAAAGTTCCTTAAAAAAGAATATAAACTTGCGATCTTCACCAATAACAACGATATCCAGACTGAACGGGTAATCCAGGCATTAAATCTAAAAAGTCTATTTGACCGGGTATTTACATACAACAGCTTCAAACTTCTAAAACCGGACCCGGAATTCTTCAGAAGAGCGATGGCTCAATTTGAGGCCCGACCTGAAGAATGTCTGATTGTTGGAGACCGCTATAATGTTGACCTGGCTCCAGCCAGAAATTTGGGGATGCAGATATATGAAGTAAAAGGACCTAGAGATATAATCGGTTCTACTTCTTCCTGAAGATTCCGAAAAGTCCACCACCCTCTTTCTTTTCAGGACCTTTCTCCTCTTCAGGTTTCTCTTCTGAAGTCTTCTCCTCTTCAGGCTTTGATTCTACCACCTCAACCAATCCCGAAGAGATCATTCCATATAAAATCTTCCCCACCTCAAATTCTGAGATATTTGCCCGACCTGCAATCTGCTTGATCGTAAGAGTTCCATCAACAAATGAAAGCACCTTCCACTCTTCAGGTTTCAGATGAATCTTTTCAACCCCAGCCTTGGGAACCTCAACAATCTTTACCACCAGATCAAAAGATGGGATTAACTTCTGAATCTTGTGGAGCTCATCAATACGCCGTGCCGCCTCCAGTATCACCTGCTGGATCGGAAGGTTTACTGTATTCTCCATCGTCTCTTCACCCGGGTTGAAAACAAACCTGCCCTTACGCCAGCTCAGGATTGCATCAATTGCAGGTTCACCCTGAAGTTTATTGGTGCGGGCATGGACAACGATCCCTCCCTTAAAGTAAACCACACCGACATCATCTGGTGATTGAATCCTCAAACCACCATCCTTCTGTCCTAATTGAATCAACTGAAAAACATCAGTCAATTCAAAATCCTGAAGATTTCCTTCTAATGCCATTATCCCTTATATACCCCCATTTTGCGAAATTTTTCAATCCTCTTTATGATAAGCTCATCCGCAGGAATCTCTTCAAGCTCCTTTAAATTCTTCAGAACAGCCGCCTTGATATTCATTGCGGTCTCATTAACATCCATATGTGCACCACCCACCGGTTCCGGTATAATCTCATCAATCACATTCAATTTCTTTAAATCCGAGGCGGTAAGTTTCAGGGCCTCAGCCGCCTCCTGATTTTGGGCAGCATCACGCCACAATATCGATGCACACCCTTCAGGTGAAATAACTGAATAGATAGAATTTTCCAGCATCAGAATACGGTCGCCTACAGCAATTGCCAGGGCACCGCCCGAACCACCTTCACCCAGAACAACAACAATAATAGGCACCTCGAGTATTGCACAGGAAAACAGATTTCGGGCGATCGCCTCAGCCTGTCCCCTCTCCTCAGCGCCCACACCAGGATAGGCGCCCGGTGTATCAACCATCGTAATAATGGGCATATTGAACTTTTCGGCAAGCCTGTGACCACAGCCTTATCATCACCGAAGCAGCGATCACCATGTAGCTCAATAAAATCTTCAGTAATTATTTTTATAATATCAAGAGGATAGGGTCGGCGGGGGTGTCTTGCCAGCTGAACCCTCTGCCACCGACTCAGATTGGAATATACCGATTTCTTCAACTTCTCGAGCTGATTTCTTAAACGCCGCACCTCATCATCAACACCCTTAATACCCTTCAACTCCTCAATCTTCGATTCCAGTTCAATGATGGGTCTTTCAAAATCGAGCCAGAGACCTTTCATCAGAATGAAAACCCGATACCGATTGTGTTCACCATACCCAACCCCATCGGGAAGAATGAACCCCCATACTTTATCTTTAAATAATCGGACCTTATGCTGAACCCGAATCCCGGATAAAACTCTTCTCGATAATTGATCCCGAGGTAAAGCTCAATAATCTTATAAAAAGAAGCGCCCAATGTAGTATTAAACTCGAACTTGCCGTTATTGACAAGATAAAAAACATCAACCCCCCCCAGATAATCTTTAAATTTGTAATAACCTCCGAGGCTGATTCGCGCGGGAAGATTCACCCTGTCGTTGTTTATCAATAAACGGGTGCCGAAATTTGAGATACCGAAACTTACTCCACTCCTGGCATTGTTATAGGCAAAGGTGAGGTCAAGGGCAAGGCCATAGTCAGAATAGATATAGATATTTTCACTGATATATTTAAGATTGACCCCGACCCTTCCGAGTCGTGAAAACCGTACAGCACACCCCAAAAACATAGAGAAATCGTTTGCACTGTAAGTGGTAAGCGAATCCTCGGTCGGATATGGAGGATGCCATTCAATATCACCATAATCGAAGTTTACAAAACCGAGCCCGAGATTCAATCTGCCGATTCGTCTGCTGACTGAAAATGAGACACCATTCATTGAGAGAAAGTACTGATTATAATAACACTGAACCTGATATTCAGAACCCACCTCAAAATTTGCCGGGTTATAGAATAATGCCTCATCTCCCCGGGCAAGTGAAAATCCGGCGTTCACACCGATCGGAGACGGCGGCATCAGCAAAGAAGTCACTCCGGCATTGACAAATAAAAAATAGACAACCGCACCCATACTATTCCTCGATAATCTCCACATTCGCCCTGGGTAGGGTAACCTTTGTCTTATCTTCCAGCTCCACCTCCAGGACCCGGACCATAGCCTCGGTCTCAACCTTTGCCAGTTCAACCGGTAGATTAACCACCTTACCGATAAGACCGAAATATGGTTCACGAATTATCCGCACCTTCATACCGACCTCGAGTCCGGTTCCAGCTGAAATATCTGAAGTTCTCTTCTTCCCTGAGGCTGAATCCAAAGGCACAATCACTTCGGGTCTCATCACCCCGGCACGAATCTGGGTGGCGCCGTTTATTGATGCCTTCTTGCCCCTGAGAGACTTCAACAACTGGAAGGTGCGATGGGCCATCTTGAGTCGACCAAAGCCTTCAGTCGCGATCAGGGTCAGCCCCACATTTTCTGACCCGGTTATCGCAACCCCGATATCATAACCCATAAACTTTTTCAGGTCCTGGTCCTCGATACCACCAACCACAACACCCTTAACCCCTATCTCGCGTGCCTTTTGCAGGGCATCAAAATTGATTAGTGAACCTCCGATAATGACCTTACCGGAAAATTTTTCATCAATATCCTTGGCGGTAAGCACCTGGTCTGGTCCATCCACCGCAATTTCAAGTGTTCCAATCGTCTCTCCACCGATCCCGAATATCCCCTGGATAAAACTGCCGTTTGTCTTGATCACAACACCCTCATTCTTGATGATTTCAACCACCTCTCCGTCGATATAGGCAATAACCTCTACCGGAATGGGTGGCTCGCGCAAAATCACCTGGCCGGTGATCTTGGAAACACTCTCAATCACTCCATCGATCGGACTCCTGACCTGAGACTTAAATAGTCCGAAAAAACCCTTGCTCTGGGCAACAATCTCATCTTTGGCAACCTTATCCTTCTCTTTCTTCAACATCGCCTCTTCAATCTCATCTGGCAGAATACCCAAAAGTCCAGCAATATTCAGGGTCTGGACATTACCCGGCAGGTCGGTCTTTGCCACCACCTCCTCGGCTGAGACCTTTTGCCCCTGATTCACCAGAATCTTACCGGGAAGGGGCAGTCGCCGCTGTTTTTTAAGTTCAGTATATTCCAAAACCTTTAAACCAGGTGTGTATGCATGTGCCAATTTAAACCTCCTTTATTCTCTCTATGATATCCAGAATTTTGAATTGGTCAATAGGAGATTTATTTTTTTAATAATCGCCTTACCGTTCTCATATTCATCAGGTCTTCCTTCAAACCGGTCCTCGGTGTCTCCATAATGAATGGAAGTTTTTTCAATGCTGGGTGCTGGATAATATATGCCATCCCCTTACCGATTTCGCCCTTACCGATATGCCAGTGGCGATCCGACCGGGAGGCAAATTTTGTCTTCGAATCGTTGAAATGGACCAGTTTCAATCGCTCCAAGCCGATTATTGAATTGAAACTTTTGAATGTCTCCCGCACCTTCTCCTGGGTGCGGAGGTCATAACCGGCCTCAAAGGCATGGGCGGTATCAAAAACCACCCCGATCCGCCGCTTCATCCTCACCCCGGCGATGATCCGGGCCAGTTGTTCAAAGGTATAGCCCAGTTCATTACCGCTACCTGCAGTATTCTCCAGAAGCAGAGTTACATTATTATCCACCCGGTCCAGGGCCTGATTGATACCGGTAATCATCTGCTGAATCCCCTGACTCTCATCCGGTGCTGAACCCACATGCATAACAAGAAACCTTGCACCGAGCATATCACACCTTTTCAGATCCTCGACCAATGAACTGACCGAAAGTTTAAACAACTCCTTTTTCGGCGTTGCCAGATTTGGAAGATAGGGCATATGGACAAAGACCGGCCAGATATCGGACTGATAGAGTTCCCTGCGAAAGACCTCAATATCTTTACTGTCAAGCGGACCGTATTTCCATCCCCTGGGGTTGCGGGAGAAGACCTGAATCGTCTTACAGCCCCTCTGTTTTGCCCGTTCAACAACATTCTTGAACCCACCGCTGATCGAGATATGAAATGAATCTTTTCCGGAGCAATGGTGATATAGCGGTCCTGGCCAAAGTAGATGATCGGTGCTACACTCTTCTCATCGATAACACCCTGTTCATTCACTACTCCATCTTTAATATACACCTGGACTATATTACCGACAAAGAGAAGATGGTCACCGTATCTCTGCACCGCATATTTTTCACACTCATATGCACCATAGGCGCGGGATAGAATCACCCCTTCTACCTGCTGGGCCTGGATATACTCGATTTCAAATTTTTTAAGTTTATCACAGTCCCGGCCCGAGACACCGCCGGTTCGGGCGATCAACCGGGCATCTTTATACTCAAGAAAATTCACGGTGAAACCATCGGTTCGGTTCAAAAGTTCATAGGTGAATCTTTTGGGTGAAATCAGAATGCCATAGAGTGGAGGATCAGCCGAGAGCGGGGTATGCCAGGCGACCGGCATCACATTTTCTTTTACACCTATTAAAGCAACGGATTGAGGAAAGATATAATAAAATTTTTTGAACTCGACCGGCTTTAACATTCTACTTCTTCTTTTTATTATCACAGACCAAACAGAATTTTTTATTCTTCTTCTGTAAAAGACCCTTTCCGCATTTCGGACATTTCTCATTGAGGGGTGGATAAAAACTTGAAAAATCACACTGCTTACACTTGTAGATACAACCCCGTTTGGTGGAAATAATTATCACCTCCCCTCCACACATCGGACAGGGTGCATCATGGGTTAGGTTCTCTGTATAACGACATTCTGGATATCCTGAACAGGCAAGAAACTTACCATATTTTCCATGTCGGACAATTAACGGGCGGCCGCATTTAGGACATTTCTTTTCAGTCTTTTCCACATCAATATTTTCGGAATATTTACACTCAGGAAATCCTGAACAGGCAAGAAACTTACCATATCTGCCCCAGCGGATTACCAGTGGTCGCTGACACTTGGGACACTTCTTCTCAACCTTCACATTGATTGACTCCTTTAACTTCATCACCTCTTTTTTTGTATTATTCAGGGAGTGAACAAACGGCTTGTAGAACTGACGCACAACATCCTGCCACTGTTTTTTCCCGGATTCGATATTATCCAGTTCCTTCTCCATCTGGGCGGTAAAAGAAACCTCGAATATATTGGCGAATCTGGGGATGATGATATCGTATACCTTCTGCCCCAACTCAGTGGGTTTGATCCTGCCCCCTTCTTTCTCCACATAGTTGCGGTCGAACAATGTCTGAACGATATGGGCATATGTTGAAGGACGTCCAATACCATTCTCCTCCAGTTTCTTGATTAATGTTGCTTCAGTAAAACGGGGTGAGGGTTCGGTCTTCTTTTCAACATATTTGATGTCCACCAGTTTTACCTTATCACCGACCTTCATCTTGGGAACATTTCCCCGATCAATAACATCACCCGCAATAATCTTATAACCCAGAAATATCGGTTTCATCTCCTCAGTGCGGAAATCGATTCCCATAAAATTGAGCACCGCCTCTTTTGACCGAAAACGTGCCGGCGCCATCTGAGAGGCAAGATAGCGATTGTATATTATCTTGTAAATTCGATACTGGTCATTGGTGAGATACCGTTTCACCACATCAGGTTCGATGTCGATGCGTGTTGGTCTGATTGCCTCATGCCCACCCTGGGTTCCCTTGCGGTCGCGGAACTTCCTCACCTCTTTATTCAGATATTCCTCTCCAAATTTGCCGACGATAAAATGCCTCATCTCCTCCAATGCTCGATCATTTACCCGGATTGAATCGGTCCGCATATAGGTAATCAATCCAATCCGACCATTGGGCAGACTGAGACCCTCATATAGACTCTGTGCGATACGCATCGTCTTACCGGGAGGAAATTTAAAAAGCTTTGAAGCCTCCTGCTGGAGCGTTGAGGTTATAAATGGAGGAGGCGGGATGCGGATCGGGTTGGTAATACGATACGAAGTAACAATAAACTCTACCCCCTTTTTCAGGAAATTTTTGAACCGCTCCAGCTCATCCTGAGTATTGATTTTGCGGAAAACACCATCGATACGCCAGAGGCTCGCCGAAAACTTTTCATTATCCTCAGTCTCAAACTCGGCTTCGCCAATCCAGTAAGGTGTAGAGACAAACGACTCAATCTCCTTTTCCCGTTCGCAGACCAATCTGAGGGCAACACTCTGCACCCGACCAGCAGAAAGGCCTGACTTAAGCACGGTCCAGAGGATCGGGCTCGTATAATATCCAACCAGACGATCAAGGACCCGCCTTGCCTTGTGGGCGTCGACCAGATGTTTATTTATATTCACAGGATTACGAAGTGCCCGCTTAACATGCTCCGGGGTAATTTCATAAAAGAGTGCCCTCATCACCTTGGGGCTGTCTGAATTCAATTCCTCAACCAGATGTTGGGCAATGGCTTCACCTTCTCGATCCGGGTCTGAGGCCAAATAGACCTCAGAAGACTTTTTACAGACCTTCTTGATCTGCTGAATAATCTTTGCCTTACCCCTTATCTTGATATATTGAGGCTCAAAATTATTATCAACATCAACCCCGAGTTTTGACTTGGGTAGGTCCTTGATATGCCCGCGCGATGAGACCAGCACATAATCGGAGCCGAGAAAACTTTTTATTGTCTTTGACTTTGTTGGCGATTCAACAACAATAACCTTCTTGCCTTTTTTCTTCATAATTTATTATATACAATTTTCAGGTGAAAGTCAATACAGGTCTGATTACTTTCGATATTTTTTTAACAATTGATTGTACCAGGCACGAATGTCTCGGGTTTTTCTACTCTTGTAACCACTCTGTAAATAAATACGCCAGTAATTTAATGCCCGCGTGGTATCACCGAGGTCAAGATAGACAAGACCGAGGTTAGAATAGACCTGATAATATTGTGGAAAGTATTCAAGCGCCCTTTGAAAATCTTTAACTGCACCGGACAATTCACCAAGCTGGAATCGATAAATCGCCCGGCGGTTATATGCAGCAGCAAATTTTTTGGCGACGGTAATGGCGTCAGGATGCTTCAACTCCCCAACCCGATAATGCCGAGGGGAAGGGAGATCAAGGGGATAGACCCAAGGCCGGGGAGGATCGGTACAGAATCGGTAATAGAGTCCATAATAATCGAGATAGAAATCGAGCCAGCGTTTAGGCCAGTTGGCATCATCATAAAGAAAGATGAATATCGGAATCCTGTCAATATTGGCCCTGACCAATTCCTGCTGGACAAGGTGGCAATATTTTTTACTCAATTCACCATATTGTGTTCTATTGGCAGTTCGAAGACGCTGATTGCATTCATTTATCAACTGCCTTGCCCTTTCCGGCACCCTGATGGAATAGTTCTTCTGTAAATCTTCAAGATACCAATCCATACGCAGATAAAATTGGG
>MUKB01000088.1 GCA_002049785.1 Caldifarciminota bacterium 4484_100 | reverse complement strand
ATATATAACACAATTGCCCAGATCAGCACAAACCCGAAGAATATCCGAAAAGTTATTGCATAACCGAGCAGACCAAAGAATGCGGGAATCGCGGCCAGGGGAATCGCATATCCGGTCAGCACCTGGCCGAAACCTTCTTCATCATCTTTAATCCTGGGCCAGGTCTCTTTGGGGTTAAATAGTATCGACTTAACCTTTTCAAACATATTCGTACCTCCTTATATTTTATTATACATATATTTCTCTTTTAATCAAGCACAATGATGGGGTATTTATCGAACCAGAAAGAGTAAAATCTGGAGGATAAAGAGACCAAATGCGATTCCCAGACCAATCCCTGAAATAATCTTCAGTATTAAAGAATTTGAAACCAAAAAAAGAAACATTGAAATAACCGAAATCCCCAGCCCGCTCAAAAAATAGTAGATATTATGTTCCTTCTTTTCTTCCCTGACCGTATGGTTGGACCGGAGATTCACCTCAAAGAATTTATTCAAATTCTCGGGTAGGTCTCTTAAGGCGGTAAACATATCCTGTAACCACCATCTTCCCTTGATTATGAGTTCCCGAACCGAGAGGATACCCAATCGATGATTGAAGGTAAACTCCTTCAGGAATTTCACCACATTGAAATCGGGATCAAGGTCCCGACCCAATGCCTCAAGCTGGGAAAGTGCCTTTCCCAGATACACCAAATCCTGGGGGATCATAATCTGATACTTCCTGATCACCCGATTTATATCCTGCACAAAATCAGCAACTGAAAGTTGTTGGATCGTACGACCCTCAAATTTATCAAGGATATAAAGGATATCCTCTTTTAATGACTCCTGTTCAACTCCATTTTCAACAATTCCGACCTTCAAAAGGGCACGGACCATCTGGTCCGCATTACGATTTACCACCCCGATGATAAAATCGACTATCTTCTCCCTTAGACGATGATCAATACGACCCACCATACCGAAATCTATCGGCACAATAACATTCCCCTCCTTGACAAAGAGGTTACCAGGGTGTGGGTCTGCATGGAAGAAACCGTTTATCAAAATCTGTTTCAAGAATATATCTGCACCGTTACGGGCAACAATCCCTGGATCAATACCGTCCTTTTTCATTGCATCGATGTCGTCAATCTTCACACCCTCAACCCATTCCTGAACCAGAACCCGGGCAGTGGAGATTTCACGATAGACCTTAGGAATATAAATCCTTGGGTCTCCCTGAAATGCCTCCTGAAACCGCTGGGCATTACTGGCCTCACTCAAAAAATCGAGTTCCCTTCTAATCGTGCGTTCGAACGAGTCGATCAGGTGCGAGATTCTGCGCTGCTTTGCAATCTGAAGATTCTGTTCCGCAATATGGGCAATTCTCCTCAGAATATCGATATCTATATCTATTATCTTCTCAATATTTGGCCTCCTAACCTTTACGATAACAGGTACCCCCTGGTATCGTGCTCGATAGACCTGGGCAATCGATGCCGAACCAATCGGCTCTTCTTCAAAATGTTCGAAGACCTGCTCAATCGGCCCAATCTCAGATTCAATAATATTCCGAAATGGTGCAAAGGGCTGAGGTGTAATCTTATCCTGCAGCAAAGCAAGCTCCGAGGTAAACTCCTCGGGCAAGATATCACCCCGGGCCGAGGCCACCTGGCCAATCTTAATAAATGTGGATCCAAGCTCCTCAATGGCCAGTCTCAATCTCTGGCTCAGGGGGCGGAATGTAAACCGCCTTCGCCCCAGCCCGAGTCGTGCCAGCAAGAATGCCGGATGAAATGTCCTCACATACTCACCAAAGCCATATTTTAAAAGGATCCTGCTGATCTGGACATATCTTCCAAAGCGCTTTAGAGGGTTGGAAAAAACTACCATTATCTCATAATCGGTTTTTGAGCAGATAGGCTGGACTATTGTGGTCTTAACCGGAACGTTTCTGCTTGAGTAACTTATCGATCTTCTTATTCAACTGTTCGAATTGACTCCGGGTAACCAGATTCGCCCTCTCAGCAATCCTTGTGCATAGCTCATCAAACCTATCCTGTGCCTTATTGACCTTGGTCCAATGGTGTTTTAAGAACTCACTCTGTGTGCGAACCGATTCGCCCTCTTTAACCAGTTCATCAAAGATATATAAGAACCGCTTCCTCACCCGGGCTGCAAGACCCAACCCGGCTAAAAGGGCATTGGTAAATTTTCTCATAGTCACCTCCAGTCAATTATATTATAATCTCTATAAGATTTATGTCAACCCCTGAGGGTTTTCGGCGATATTGAATACTCGATTCTCAACAGAACATCCACGACAAAAAATAAGGTCATCTCAATTCAGAATTTGCTAAATTGACCTCTTTCACAATCGGTCACCCATTTTCAATATACTCCTTCCTCCAGAAACTACCGACTTGCATCTTTAATTTCTTATCAAATGAATAAAGTTCATTCCGATATTCTGAAGAATTAATGACCGGGTCATTACCATCTATAAGTTTGGCCTGGTATTTTTCAATTAGCTGTCGGGCAATCTGATGATGGTCCCGAATCGGACAGGGCCGGAGCCAATCGCTTTCTGAATCGACCCTTGACGACTGATAACCATAACTCTCCTGCCAGCGCCTTATTGCAGAAAAGAACGGGTCTTCAAAAATCACATTCAATGTCTTACCCGACTGATATATCTTGTTGATATTCATCGTTGAATAGGGAAAAAAGACACAGGGTGTAATATTACCGTTCCAGTCAATATAAAAATATCCTCCGGGCCGGGCCGCGGATATACATCCACTGCTTACAGTGCCATGGTTCCAGAAATCGGCTAAAAGGACCTTATCCTTGCGAATTATCTCCCAGGTTCTATGCCACATCCAGAGACGCTCTTCTGGCCCGGGCATCAATGAAGGCCTGGGTTGCCTGCCGATGGGCATATAATGGAATATCCAGCCGAAGCTTGCACCAAACCTCTTGAAATAGAAATCGATAAACTCATCCGATAGAACCTCTTTATAGTTCTGACTCGTTGCAGTAACCGATATTCCAAAGGCAACACCATTTTTATTTAGTGCCTTCATTACCTCGACTATGCGTTTAAAGATACCCCTGCCCCTCCGTCTATCCGTGGCGTCCTCCATCCCTTCAACCGATATTGCTGGGAGGATATTTCTCAACCTAATAAGCCTTTCCAGTATCTTTTCCTTCAATAATGTTCCATTGGTGTAGACCAGAAAGAGACAATCGTTATACTGTTGGGCGACATCGAGAAGTGTATAGCCCTTGTCTTTCCAGAGAAACGGCTCACCACCTGAAATTACAAAAAAATGTGTCCCCCATTCATTTTTTGCCTCACCGATGATTCGAGAAAAAACTTCATAGGAAAGTTTCTCCTCATCAGTAGTAGCATTTGCATAGCAATAGAGGCACTTCAGATTACACTGTTTACCCGGACTGATTGTAATAAAAGATGGCGGGGCAAATCCATATCTTTCGGAAAAATTGAACTCCTTTTGCTTGCGTTTGTAATTTAAAAATATATTCTTCATCAATATCTTTACGGTCTTCTTATTCACCCGGGCTCTCATTGCAGAATATATTACCGCCATCATCATATCGGTCTTATCCGCCAAAATTCTTTTATTAAAAACCTGGGTCTGGGATAAGGAAATAGACTTCCTTACCACCGGAGTTAAAAGTTTTAATAACATTTCTCGAATTAACCGTCTCCTCGAAGCAAGCAGGATCAGGTCAATCAATAATGTATATATCCTTCGTAAACGATTATCACGAGAAAAATTCTCTTTAAATTTTTTAATCATATATAATTATAGTATTTATTTTGGAAAAATCAAGATATCAAATCGAGACCTAAATCTAAGCTCCTCGGTGACAAAGGGTCAACAAATATAACCTCTTCACGTATGAATATTATACTTCCCACCCCACCTTTTTTGTTCTTCTTGATAAACTTTCGACGGGTATAGGAGACCGGAACATTACGCTGATTCCTTGCCTTACTGAAATACGCAGCGATCGAAGCTGCAATCTGTAGTTCCTTTTTCGATGGATTCTGTCGCCTTGCATTCTTTATACGCAGAATTGTATGCGCCCCTTCATAGGCACGGGTATGGAATATATAATCATCAGGCCGTGCCAGTTTGAAGCTTACGAACTCATTAGAACGGGCATTCTTTCCAACATAAATAATCGAACCTGAATCGAGAACAAATTTGTGGTATGGCAATCTTTGTCGAACCGGCCTGACCTCTTTCTCACTCTTCGATTCAATCTGAAGGTCTAAATGCTCCATCTCCCTTTCCAGCTCCTCTATTCTCTTTCTAAGACTGGGTTGACTCCGCTTCAACTTCTTATACTTCGCAAAATACGCCTGGACATTCTCTTTCGGACCTTTGGACGGGTCCAGCTGAATCCGCCATCGTTTTTGGGTATAGAGGTTCAAAACCTCAACCTCTTTGAGCCCTTTTCTCATCTGCCTCAAATTTGCCAGCAACAATTCACCTTTAATACGGTATTCCTCAACCTCATCCTGGGATAGCAGGGCCGCTTTCAATTTCTCAACCTTCCTTCGGTATGCTGCCCGCATCCGCTCCCTCTTTGCAGCGAGCAGCTTCTGGGTTCGGCTTAAAAGATATTCCCTTACTGCAAACTTATAAATTTCATTGAATGAAGAAAATTCCTTTATAAAATCCTTGCCAAAGAGGCTAATCTGGAGAGGGTCGGCCTTGACCAGTTTCGGCTGAACCCTGGCACCCCCAATCATCTGTTTCAGGATTTCAAGCGTTTCCGGGGTCAATTCCCGGGCAAGTGATTTATCAATCCCATCGAACCTTTTCACGAGCTCGGTCTTATCTTCAATAGCTTTTAGATGGGCTGGTTCCAGTTCAAGGAGTGAAACCTTCGGTTCTTTCTCAATAAACCGCGCATAGAGGTCCTGCCTGGTATTCTCCAAACGATAACCTATATTCGGTCCTGAATAATAGAGTGAAACAACCAGTTCAATCCTCTTCTGGTCGTATTCCAGACCCCGGGTCAGATGCAGTCGAAAGACCGGCATCAGGGACTGTTGTTCAACCTTTTGAATAATTGCACCACGCAAAATATTATAAAAAGAAACAACCCTCCTGAAATCTTCTTTCTCCTTTGGACCGAGGAAGACCGCACGCGCCTCTGGATAGAGTGATATAAAGAGTGAATTCCGGTCCAGCATCAACTGGATCAATCGTCCTCGCTGTCTCCCACTATCGGACAACCGATGTGCTTAAAATGGACCCTGATCTGATGGGTCCTTCCGGTTATTAAATAGACCTTGAGATATGTAGCAATGGGAAAACGCTCAATTACATAAAACTTTGTGGTTGCAGGTTTTGAAGAGAGGGGGGTAACCACCATCTTTTTTCGATCCAGTCCACTACGGCCGATGGGTGCCTCAATCATTCCTCGATTAAGACCTGGATAACCCCAGCATATCACATCATACCTTTTTTTGATTTCTCTCCGTTCGAGCGCCCGACTCAATGCACTCAGGGCATAATCTGTCTTGGCGAATAGTATCAGTCCTGTAGTATCCTTATCAAGACGGTGCACTACACCCGGTCTGATCTTATCTCCGAGGGTTGGAAGATTACCACAGTGATACAGAAGTGCATTCACCATTGTATGCTCAAAATTGCCACGGGCAGGATGAACCACCATCCCCTTTTCTTTATCAACCACGATGATATCCTCATCTTCATAGATAATCTTCAAGGGGATGTTTTCCGGCTTTATCTGAGGTGCCGGAGCAAGTTCAAAACTGACCTCGATATGGTCCCCGGTCTTTACCCGGTATGCCCTCTTTACCGGATGGCCATTGACCAATACATTACCCTTTTCAATTAGCTTCTGGGTAAGACTGCGCGAGACACCAATCCCAGCACTAATGAGATAGTGGTCGATTCGACGACCACGCTGTTTTTCTGCCACAGTGCGTTCAAATTTCTTTTCAATTAACACCGAGTATCTTCTTCTCCAGATTAATGATCTCCCGGATACCCTGAACCCCAAGTTCCATCAGCCGATTGAAATCCTCCCTTGCAATCGGTAATTTCTCTGCAGTTGCCTGAACCTCAATTATCTTTCCCCGGTCGGTCATCACTAAATTCATATCGAGTTCTGCATTACTGTCTTCATCATAGGCAAGGTCGAGGAGAAACTCATTATTGACAATACCCAGGCTCACCGCTCCGACAAAATCGAGGATCGGTGATTTTTGAAAAGAACGGTTGGCCATCATCTTTTTTATTGCACTGTAAAGCGCGACAAAGGCACCATTCACCGACGCGGTTCTGGTTCCTCCATCTGCCTGGATCACATCACAATCGACAATGAATGTCCGCTCTCCAACCAGACTGAGGTCAAAGATCGGCCGCAATGACCGGCCAATAAAACGGCGGATCTCCTGGGTTCTTCCACTCAATCGTCCTTTATTCGCCTCCCGTTGAATTCGCTCCTGGGTGGCACAGGGAAGGAGCGAATATTCTGCAGTCAACCATCCCCTACCGGTTCCCACGAGAAACTGGGGAACCCGTTCCTCCACACTGACTGCACACAAAACCCTTGTCTTACCACAGGTCACCAGACAGGAACCAGCTGGATAATCGAGGTAGTCAAGTTCAAATTCAATCTTTCTCAGCTGGTCAAACCTCCTTCCATCACTCCTCATCATAACCCCCTTTAGTCTACTTTACTGAATTCCCGCAGAGAGATGCGCGAAAATGTCTTCATCGGTTCACCCAGAAATCGCTCGCCGATCTCTTTAAAATTCATTGAGAGGTCGGTCAGATAGATCGCAACATTTCCCTTTCCATCCGGATTTTCCAGACCCTTTGCCTTCAGCTGTCTTGCCAATTCAGT
>MUKB01000087.1 GCA_002049785.1 Caldifarciminota bacterium 4484_100 | reverse complement strand
GGTCCGGGAATCGGAATACTCTATACCACAATCTCTGTGGGTGGAATTATCGGTGCGGGATTAACCGGAACCATTCTCATCAGAAATCTTGGCCAGTTCCAGACCCAGATCCTGGCGATTGCCATTAACCTTGCGATGGGGTTGATTACCCTTCTTTTTTTGGGTTCTGAAAGTACGGTTAAGAATGAGAAAGAAATAGAGATAGAAATTCACCGGAGGGATTCACTACTGTTGTTGGCTGTTGCTACAATAACCGGTTTTATCGGGCTCGCCCTGGAGATCTTCTGGCTACGCGCCCTGAGTATCTTCCTTGCCAATACCGCCTATACCTTTGCTGTTGTGTTGGTGGTCTATCTTCTTGGAACCGCCTATACCTTTGCTGTTGTGTTGGTGGTCTATCTTCTTGGAATATCTATTGGTGGTTATCTATACACCCGATGTCTAAGTCAGACTAAAAGGGGCCATATCTGGCTGGTAATCACCTTAAGTGTGATTGGCGGATATGTGATTGCAACTGCGTTCCTTCTAAATGGATTTCCCGATTTACTCTTCCCTTTGAGCGGGTTACTAAAAATTGCTCTCTTAAGAATCACCTTGCCGGGTCTGGTCCTTGCCCTCGTAATAATGTTCCTGCCCGCCCTTTTTATGGGAATAAGCTTTCCCCTGATCTGCCGACTCAATAACCGTTCCCTCCAGACCCTGGGCCAGGGTATAGGTGATATCTATCTGAAGATAGATACACAGGTATCCGGGCATGCTACATTAATAACAGTGCAGTCTGTGGTGTAACCTATGATGCACTGAAGGTGGTGAAGATGCTGGGAGAACTTCCATTTCTCTTCAACCCCGAAGCAGAGACCGCTTTAGTAATCGGTTTTGGAATCGGTATCACCTCATCCACCATTGCCTGGCATCCGGTTAAAAGACTCGATTGTGTTGAGATCTGTCCCGGGGTCAAACCGGCAGCAAAATATTTTGCCCGTTTCAATCGTAATATTGTTCATAATCCTAAGGTCAATTTTATTGCGGGTGACGGACGGAATTATCTGCTTCTCACCGACAAAAAATATGACATAATATCCTGTGATCCAACCCATCCGGCCCTCGGGTGTGGCAGCCTATATACACTTGAATTCTTCCGATTATGTAAAGCGCATCTCAACCAGAACGGTGTTATTGCCCAGTACCTTCCTCTCCATAAACTCTCAAACGAAGAGTTCAAAACAGCAATAAAAACCTTTGCTACAGTATTTCCCCATACCACAATCTGGCTGGCACATTCCCATGGCATACTTCTGGGAACTCCAAAAAAAGCAACCATAGATTTTCAAAAACTTAAAAATGTCCTATTCGAACTGGCGGATGACATTCTAAATGACCCATATCTTTTTGCCAGTTCAATTATGCTTGATGAGGATGCAGTCAAAGAGCTCACCCAGGCTCATCCGATAAATACTGATAACAGACCCTATCTGGAATACTTCACCCCCCAAAGCATAATCCCTGAAAACTGGACCACAAACCTCAAATCGTTGATCTCCCTGCGCAGTAATCCCCAAAATGTCATAAAAAATATTGAAGATTCAGAAAAATTCTTCCGTTATCTCCGGGGACAGGAATATTTTCTTAAAGGACTGATTGCCCAGAATCGCCGAGACATAAAGGGTGTTATCCACTTCTTTAAAAAGGCACTCGAGGTGAATCCTGAAAACAATGAAATAGAGATATTTCTCCATCATATCCTGAGCCAATACTACCCCAAAAAATAGTACAATAGTTTTCTAACCTCACCCGGTCCAGTATCTCTGGTTTTTCTGGTTTGTCTTGTTTATCTGGTTTTTCTGGTTGAAAATATTGAATTGAGATTCTGAAATAAATTCAGAATGACTTTTTTCTTTTTCAATTCCGAAATCCGAAATGCCTCTCTGGTTTTTCTCGTTTCTCTGGTTGAAAAGCCTTTAGCCATTGCGTCATTATGTTATTAAGTCATTGCAGACCGAGACGGTCTGCTTTCTATTAATATAGCCAAGGGGCGTCTCGCCCCGATAGATTTGGTTCCGCAGGGCGAGGACGCCCTGCAGGCTGAAGATATCTGGTTTATCTCGTTTTTCTGGTTTATCTCGTTTTTCTGGTTTTTCTGGTTGAAAAGATTTAGACCCTGAAACAAGTTCAGGGTGACATTTTTTTAAATCCGAAATGGTTTTCTGGTTTCTCTGGTTTTTCTCGTTTTTCTGGTTTATCTGGTTTTTCAATGACTTAATAACTCAATGACTAAATGACTTATGTTTTTATTGACTCAATGACTAAATGTTTTTATCCAGAATCATGTATCGAGTATCAAGCATCCAGGAAGTATCCAGTATCAATCTTCTCGGTTTTTTGATTTTTTTTCTAAACCGTTAACTATGTCTGTTAACATTTACATCGAGCCCTTGATTATTTAACCATTTTCATTATAATTGATTAAAATTATTAGGAGGGAGGTCCAATAAGACACCTCCTAACGAGAGAACAACCCCCCTTTTGGACCCCCCTCCTCAATCTGTCTTTCAGCGACAAAAAATTCCCACACAGCCTGAAAAGAATAATAAAGAGCTTGCACAGCAGGAATATTCGATCGCCTATGAATATATAAAGCAGGGCAAATATGACCCGGCGATTGAACATCTAAAAGAGGCGATTAAACTCTGGCCAAAATATTATGGTGCATATATCGCCTTAGCCAAGGCATATCGTTATAAACGGAATATTGCCGAGGCTGAATCCACATATAATTATGCAAAAAAGATTGACCCCAAGGATCCCCGTGCCTATGAAGGGCTTGGTGCCTTATACAGTAAATTTAAGCGATATCCTGATGCCATCGCCGAATTTGAACAGGGACTGCACTACGATTCTACCAATGTCAACCTGCTCAATGGTCTCGGATATATCTATACAAAGACCAAGGAATATGATAAAGCCCTCTCTTATTATCAGAAAAGCCTAAGTGTAGAACCGAACAACCTTACCACAATGTTTGCGCTTGCCAATGTCTATAAAGAGATGGGGGAACCGGATAAGGCGGTCTCCTATCTTCAACAGCTGAAGAAGAAGCGGCCTGAGAATACTGAAGTAAGAAAGAAACTTGCCGAGGTCCTGATGGATATGAAACGCTATTCAGAGGCAATTGATGAATACAAATTTTTACTCTCCAAGGAACCGGATAACTACTATTATCACCTTCAGCTGGGCTCACTTTATCAGCTGGTGAAAAAATATAAATCTGCCCAGAAGGAATACGAAGAGGCCTTAAAATTAGACCCGAAATCTGCCCAGCCGTTGTTTCGCATCGCTGACCTCTATCTCTCACAGAAAAAATTGACCAGCGCAGAAAATTATGTGAGAAAGGCCCTGGCCATCGAACCGAACAACCTCTATGGTTCGGTGCTTCTGGGCGATATATACGAAAGGAAGGGCTATTATACAAAGATAAAGTGGGATAAGAACAAATCCAAGAAGAACTGTTCGATTCTCAATAGTGCATTGACCTCCTTCAATGTCGCAATCAACCACTATAAAAAGGCAAAGGCGGATCCTCAGTTCAGTAGCTATGCAAGCAATGAGATTGTACGCTGTCGGAAATGGATAAAGGGGTTAAATGAAGACAAATGGTTCTATTGTAAAGGGGGTAAATAATGAGAAGTCGAGGCATCTCAGGTTTCGGGGCGATAGTTATAATTATCATCCTGATATTAATCGGCTATGCCGGATATCAACTATACCGCCCCAACTTTACCTACAATGCAATCAAGGAAAAGGTCAAGGATGCAGTAGAACTGGGACCGGTTCAATCCGATGAAGGGATCATCGATAATCTAATAAAAGAAGCTGCCGAGGCAAAACTGGCCCTTACTCCGGAGAATATCTGGATTGATCACAGTATACCCGATTCCTTCAGGATCTATGTTGAATACGACGATTCCGCCAGTATCTTCGGATTTTTTACCTTCCATCGCCATTATAAGATAGACCAGATTGCTGAAATTAAGGTCCATTATTGATGTTAAAGAAACCGGTTCTTCTGTTGAATCAAAATTACGAGCCCCTCACGATCCTCAAGTTGAAGCGGGCAATAACCCTTCTGATTCTGGGTAAAGTGGAGATGATTGAGAATGAGGATGGTGCGATGATCCATGCAATCAGTGTTGCCTATCCTATCCCTTCGGTCATAAGGCTGAAATATTTCGTCCACATTAAAAGAAAAGAGATTTCTCTAACCAAGAAGAATATTATCAAACGGGATAATCATCAATGTCAATATTGTGGAAGAAGAACCGGGATGATGACGACCGACCATATTATACCAAAGGCGCTGGGCGGCGATGACTCCTGGGAAAATCTTGTCTGCGCCTGTCTCGAATGTAATAATAAAAAAGGAAACCGCACCCTGAAACAGGCAGGGATGAAATTATTAAGAAAACCCCGCCGTCCCTCATACTTCACATTTATTCTTAGAGAGTTTGTAAACCCAAGTGTTAAGTGGCGTCCCTATCTTTTTCAATCATAGAATGAGTATCTGCCGATTTGCTATTGATTAAGTTCATAATCATCATTTTCCAGACTGAAAATCTTACGCCGACAATTGAAATTTCTGGTAATAGATTCTTCTCTGCCAACTATCTGATGCGTAACTTCCAGCCCGGTAGTGATAAGGAACGGTTGGAGCAATTTATAAAAAAGATTATTATACTATACAATAACGCAGGTTTCCCTTTTTGCCGTGTAGCACCAGAGGTCGTTTCTGAAAATAATTGTATTAAAAAGATAATTCTAAAAATCGAAGAAGGTGAACGGGTGGTAGTTCGGGATTATACATTTTCAAATATTAAAAAGACCATCCCTGAAGTCCTCAGGAATTTTATCCATCTAAGTTCGGAACGGTACTTCTCTTTAAAGGATATTGAACGGGCAAAATTTCGCCTCCTGCAGACCGGTGCCTTCAACGATGTCAAAGAACAGCTCTGGTTGAGGGATGGAAATTACTATGTTAACTTCGAATTGACAGAAACCAAGAGCGATTATATCAATCTCTTCGGTTCCTTTGCACGTGAGGATCAACACTTTGGACTCGCATTCAACACCCTGAACCTTCTGGGGACCCTGCGTCGATTAAATTTCAACTATGAGTATCAAAAACTCTTTGCCTTAAATTTTGTGGAACCGGTTCTTATTGCGCCAGCCGAATTTGAGGCCAACTTCTCATTATTTACATATGACAGCCTGCGTCAGGTCAAATTCGATGCCCTGCTTAGTGCACCGGTGGGTGAAAATATCCGGGTCTCAATCAAATCTGGGTTCGAGAATAGTCAAGAATCCCACAATACCCTGGGTCTGGCCGTCTCCTATAATAATGACAATATCATCCACCAGAATCTCAGCATCGAATATCTATTTCGCAACCCGGATCGTACAACTATAAAATATGATGGTGCAGTAAATTTTAAAGGCCTATCTCTTGAACCCCATTACTATTATGTCCTCACCAATTCATTCGATTTCTTCGACTACCTGCGACTGGGTGGCATTAATGATATCCGCGGCTACTTGGACGAAGAATTCTTTGCAAAAAAGGCTTACTGGTTCAACCTTGAATACCACTGGCTGTTTCTATTTCCTCTTCTCGATCTTGGCTGGGTTGGGAACAACTTTATCTATGCCTATGGATTTGGGTTGACCCAGGCCTCAGAAGAAACCAAAGGTGAGTTGATCCTTGCCTGGCCCAGGGATGGCAACTGGCGCGACGGCAAATTGCATATCATTTTAAAGAGAAAATTTTAGAGGTGTGAAATGTTACTAATAATTTTATTCAGCTATACGATACCCATAGATTTACCAATCACTGAAAACATTGAATACCTCCAGCTAAGGGGCTTTATCGAACTATCCTGGGTAAGACCGTATGAGAAGGACTGGCTTGTTGAACAGCTGGACCAGCTCCTTATGCGCGATGAAAAACTGAATGATATAGACCGAAGGATACTCGCCTATTTTAACCCGCTCCTGACAAAATCAGAAGACTTCTCGACCGTTATCTATCTGCAATCCGGTTTTCAAAGTAAACCCAGATACTACTATGGGTTGATAAACGAAGTTCTTGGAGGAAACCTATTCTCAAAAGTCAGTTTTGGACAGGGTATAAAAATATTAAGGGCGAATCAGCTCGACTCACTTGGTCCAAAGCCCTGGAAGAATTTTCAGACCTATCAGACTGAAGGGTTTATCCGATGGAACTATCCACGAATAAAATTCTATCTTGGAAGAAGAAATTTTCTCCTCGGTTATGGACCAATGGATGGTCTGCTCTTATCCCGGGATCCTGAGGGTTATGATGGGTTTTATCTATACATACCTGGCCGACTCTATGAATTCCAGGCCATTTTTACAGTCCTTGATCTAAAAGAAATACGCTATCTGGCAATCCACCGGATTGGCCTGCGTCTGAAAAACTTTCTCCGTTTAGGTTTTTCTGAAGCAATCCTCTTCGGCCATCAGCTGGAACCTGCCTATCTAAACATATTTCTACCGTATTATCTCAGTCAGTGGGGAACCGACCGCGACGATAATATCCTCTGGTGCTTTGACTGGTCATTAAGCGCATATAACTCACAGTTCTACGGTGAATTTCTTATCGACGATTATATGTATGAGGATGACCCATATCCTGACAAATTGGGCTATAGACTCGGATTGAAGTCACTTCTAAATATTCTTTTATTAAAAGTAGATTACACATTTGTCGATAAATGGGTCTATACCCAACGCCATCCGATAAATACCTATGAACGGAACGGCCATCCCCTCGGCTTTCCCCTCGGCAATGATGTTGACAGGATTGCAGGAGCAATCAAGATTATCACAAAATTCGGGTTCTATCCGATAGTAAGTATCACCTATATAAGAAAAGGTGAGGGCAGTATATTCCTGCCCTTTGAAGAAGAAGATGGAGATTGGAACCCACCATTCCCTTCACCGGTGGTGGAGCGGAAACTGGAGATAGAATTGGGAATCGATTACCTGTCCAGATACAACCTCTGTATTCAATTCAAGGCAGGCAAGAGAACCTGGTATAACTATAACCATATACCAGACAATTATCGAAATCAGCCGTTTATAAGGATTTCTGGTTCGCTTTTCTTCTAAAAGGAGGAAATTTTTTGAGGGATAAGATGAAAAAAATCCTTTTAATTGTTGTGCTACCATTAATTATCCTCTGGGCACAGGAAGAGGCACTACCTGATGCCCAGGACTTCACCCTGGAGGATGTTGACGGTAATACGGTCTGTCTCGACTCACTCCTTGCAAAAGGCCCGGTCTTTATGAGCTTCTGGGCATTATGGTGTAAGATGTGCATCAAGGAACTGGATGCCCTGAAACCCTATTACGATGAATTTGATTCCTTGGGTATCAACCTCCTCGCCATAAGTCAGGACAAAACCCGGGCGGTTTCCAAGGTCAAACCATTCACCCAGTGCCATAAGTGGCGGTATGTCGTGGTACTCGATCCGGAAAATCTTATGCGAGAACTCTATGATGTTCAGGCGATGCCCACCAGTTTCATCATCGACCAGAATAAGAAGATTGTCTTTACCCATCAGGGATATAAACCCGGTGATGAAAAGAAGGTTGTCGCCAAGATAAGGGAACTATTCGGGAAGGAAGCAAAAGATGAACCCGAGGAATAGTTATTGGCTCTTTTTTATTATCTCCTTATCTCTAAACCTTTCCCTTAATGGCGCAAATGTGCGTCTGCGCGGCTCAAACCATGCGGAATACTGGGTATTCGTTGACCAATCTCTGGATTCCCTGAATTATAAAGAACACTTAGAAGACAAGTTAAAACTCTCACTGAGCTATCGAGACTTAATCGTGAAGGGCGCACTCTTTTTATGGAACCCTTCCCTGCTTAATACTGAAAAATTATGGACCCGGTGAATTTCCTCTATGGCAGGTTCTATCCGACCCTGGGTCGGGGCTTGGTTTTGAATCAATTTCTCGATGAAGATTTCCGCAATGACAACTCCCTCTTCGGTATCAGGGCGGATATAAAATATTTTAAGAGTCAATTGACCCTGCTTGCCGGAAAACCGCGCAATATCTTTTTCGAGGAAAACCTGTATAAGATTAAAAACGATACTACAGACCAGATAAGGGGTATCAATCTCGAATCCCGCTTGATACCAAAACTTAATTTCGGTGCGCGGTATGTGCGGGTAAACCGTAGCATCGATCTCACGCCAAAGGCGTTCACTGAATTATTCGGCGGTAACCTTGGATTCCGCTGTGGTCCATTTGAGAGTTATGTTGAATATGCAAAGCATCTTGGTTGCCATCCAGTTATCGGAGGAAGATTAAAGGGCGATGGTCTCCTGGCAACCACAGGATTTTCAATCCCGGGCTTTGGAATTTCCCTGCAATATGTTGATTACGATACCACCGGTTTTGGCGGTGCAGGTTACCGATACAATGAGCCTCCCACACCCATTAAATCAGGGATCTCAGTAAATCGTTGTCTGGACGAAATCGGTTATGGAATCTCTATAAGTTTGTCACCGCTCGATTTTCTCTCCATCGAACTCGAGAACAACAAAACAACCCAGCATGATACAAATGAAACTTGGATAAATCAGACATTAAAGATGCCGGGTCAGGAGATGGCCGGGGTTCTGGAGCAGACCCTCAAGATAAAAACAAACCCCACAATCGATTTAGAGATAACCGTAGGCCTGGACCGTCTGATTAAACAGCAGATTGAATTGGGGATCAACCGAAAAACCGAGACGAAACCCTATGGTGATATAAGTTACAACTTCGGTCCATTCTATATCGAGGCCGAGTACGAACACAACCTTATCCGATGTGACACGAGTGACTTCTATGAACCCTGTTTCACACTCGGTATCGGAAGACCGGAACTTTTTATTCTCACCCTGAGATATGAATGGCGCAATCGTGTTCCCGGATGGCTTGTGCCAAAGTTGGGTAATGAAAAGGCCTGGCCCCTGGCGGAATTGAGCCTCGATTTAACAAACCGCCACAATCTGAGAATCCGGGTTGGTGGTGAAAAGGGTGGGCTTGTCTGTTCTGGTGGAGTCTGCCGTTTCGAAGAACCATTCAAGGGTGTAAAGATGGTCCTCACTAGTATCTTTTAAAGGGGGTATTGTGAAAAAGTTGATATTCATAATCATCTTCCTCATCGTGGCATTGGCGGGTATCTTCTACGGCGCAAAAATCGGCGATGTGATTGAAACCCAGAGTGTCGGTTCAATAATGTGTCTTTCCTGTATGGGGATTGAATAGATATGAAACGGATTGTCCAGATCATTTTCCTGATTATACATAATTCATACATACCCGCCTTCTTTTCGGGAGGAATCTACCAGGGGGTATTGAAACGTTACTGCACCCCTATCCTCAACTGCTGGGGATGTCCGCTTGCCTGGTATTCCTGTCCGATAGGGGCACTCCAGCATTTCATCGGATTGAGGTTCATCCCCTTTTATATCCTGGGATTCTTCGGCACTGTGGGCATCGTAATCGGTCGGATGTCCTGTGGCTGGCTCTGTCCGTTCGGATTCTTGCAGGATATCCTCTATAAAATAAGGTCGTATAAATTTAAACTTCCTGCCGGGTGTTCATATCTCAAATATGTTATACTGATCGGTGTAGTGGTAATCATCACCTATCTTACAGGAGAACCTTGGTTCTGTAAGTTATGTCCTGATGGAAGTCTCATTGCGGGAATACCCTTGGTCCTCGCTGACAAGACCGGTGATCTCAGGACGTTGGTAGGCTGGCACTATTATATGAAGATTGCAATACTGATCTTTATCTTACTGGGTTCGATCAGTATCAAACGATTCTTCTGCCGCACCTTCTGCCCAATTGGTGCAATCTTTTCAATATTCAATCGCTTGAGTCTCTTAAGGATTCGTGTAGACAAAGAAAAGTGTGCGGATTGTGGTGCCTGCCAGATGGTCTGTCCGATGGATGTCCCGATCTATAAATCTTCCAATCATATCGATTGTATCCGGTGCCTCGACTGTATCAAACACTGTCCTTCCCATGCAATCACATATGAAATCCGTTAAATCTGCACTCATCTCGATATTCATCGTTGGCGGAGGTCAGATTTATGCGGGAAGGCTATGGACCGGGATTGCATTTGCAGTAATATTCTATGGCTCCATTCTTCTGATGAGAAATATCTGGACCGGATTAAACCCAGCCTTCTGGAGTATCGTTGGTGTCTGGTTTCTATTCTGGCTGTATAATATCTTTGATGCATATAAAGGTGCCAGGCTTGAACAACCCCCTTGTGAACGGGTCTGTCCAGCAGGTATCGCCCCCTGGGTGTATATCAACCTTATTGCCACTGAGAGCAAAGAGAAATACCCATTCTTCCCCTTCTTCAACATCCTGGAACGTATCTGTCCTGCACCCTGCGAGGACCAATGTACCCGCAAGATAATCGATTCTGCAGTAGCAATAAAATATCTAAAATCCGCAGTAAAGACTTCGGAACCGGCGGTAAGTGATAAAAAGAGAAATAAAAAAGTCGGTATCATCGGCGCCGGACCCTGTGGATTGTCCGCAGGATATTATCTTGTCAATAAAGGATATTCAGTTACAATCTATGAGAAGGAAGAAAAACCGGGTGGGGTTCTGCGAACCTTCATCCCTGAATTCAGACTATCAACACAAGCACTGGAAAATGAGATCAAAAAGATCCTCGACTGCGGGATAGAACTTAAGTGCCGAACCGAGGTCGGTAAGGATATATCAATGGATGAGTTATTGCAGAAGTATGATGCCCTCTTTATTGCCACTGGAGCCTGGGAACCGGTGAAGATGAATATCCCGGGTGAAGAGATGTGCCTGAACGGCCTGGAGGTACTGAAGAGGATAAAACAGGGAGAAGAATTCGGAATCGGGCAGGTTGGTGTAATTGGAGGAGGAAATACCGCGATCGATGTCGCCCGCAGTTTGATAAGGCAGGGGAATAAGGTCACAATTTACTATCGAAGAAGAATCGAGGATATGCCTGCAGAACACGAAGACCGGGAAGAGGCGTTGGAAGAGGGGATAAAAATTATCCCTCTTTGCCTACCCCGGGCAGTGAAAAAAGATCGGGTCGTGATGGTCAAAACCGAATCTCCTGAAGGCAGGCTCGGTGAGGTTAAAGTGATTGAGGGCAGTGAATTTGAGGTCAAACTCGATAAATTGATTATGGCCTGCGGGCAGAAGCCAAAACCAGATTTTCTTAAACCATATGTAAATATTGATGAAGCCGGTCGGATAAAGACAAAGGATGGAAGAACCTCTAATCCAAGAATCTTTGCAGGTGGTGATGCAGTTCTGGGCAGTAAGACCCTTGCCCATGCAGTTGGTCAGGCAAAAGAAACCGCTGAATCGATAGACCTTTCACTCCGTGGTATACACCCGTTTATCGGTCGTTTATTAAAGAAAACTTATCTACCCCGGGTCGAGTTATTGCCGATAAAAGATATCCCCAGGATTAAAATCCCACATCGAAATATAGAAGAGAGAAAACACGACTTTCTCGAAGTAGAATTGAGGGCAAAAAAGGAGGACCTCAAAAAAGAGGCCGATCGTTGCCTTGTCTGTCCTTTACGATACCGCCCATAGTTTTAACCCGACCACTTCTGTTTTACAATTGAACCATCCTGGGAAAAGACAAATTCGATATTCGTCTCTTCAAAACCTTTATCAAGTCCTTTTTTGATTAAATAGACAAAAAGCTTCTTAAAATCTTCTTCAAAGTCTTCACCCTTTTTTATCTTTTTATTAAAGAGGGAACTTGCCACCGACTTTGATGCCCTTCCATACCAGACAAGATCTTTATCCCCGGTTCTGATCTGATACTTTATTATATATTCATTTTTTTTATTTGGAGACGGGAAGAATTTCAAAAAATAGATGATATAATCCTTACCGGTTTTTGCTTTATACCTGAACTCATTCAACTGTTGAAACACTCAGAACCTTTCCTGGAGCTGCTTCATCCTCTGGTAATCGGTCAGATCAAGCTTCAAAGGTGTTATTGACACATAACCTTCATCAACCGCCTTGAAATCGGTATCAGTCTCAACCGTATAAGAAAGCACACCATCAATCACTGAATACATAACATCATTCTTTTCAGAATCCCGGATGACCTTATCCTTATAGATTCTCTTACCCATACGGGTTATCTTCTCGCCCTTAATTTTTCCAGCGGGGATATTAACATTGAGGATAAGACGAGAGATATTTGAATCCAGCACTCTTTTAATTAAATCTCGTATATACCGCACAGCATTCTTAAAATCATTATATTCCCGGGCCTTCATCGAAACTGCGATAGATTTAATTCCCAATGTTGCACCCTGGAGTGCCGCAGCAACGGTTCCGGAATAGAAGACATCACTACCCATATTAGGGCCATGGTTTATCCCTGATACTACTAAGTTGATATCCTTTTTGATTAAATCATGATAAGCAAGCAGGACACAATCGGTTGGAGTGCCATCGATTGTGTAAAACTTGTCCCTCAACTTCTCCACCCTTATCGGTCTTCGCAAGGTCAAGGAATGGCTGGCTCCACTCTGCTGGAATCTGGGAACCACCGCAAAGACTTCAAACTCATTCTTGAGTGCCTTATACAGACTTTGGAATCCTAAGGCATCATAGCCATCATCATTGGTCAAAAGAATCAACGCCATAACGACCTCAATGCCATTCTGATAAACCTTACAGTATCAAGGACCGGTCTGATATAACTCTTGCTACTATTATAATATGTTGTTATCGGCACAAACCCGATTTTGCAACCACTCCTGCTTGCCTTGATCAGCAATTCAGACTCGGTCTGATATCGATCTGTCTGCAATATAATTCGATCAAAAATCCTCAAATCAATCAGACGGAAACCACACTGGGCATCAGGGATATACCGGTCCGATAATAGTGAAACGACAAGTGATACAGTGCGATTAACCATTCGGCGTGGCCAGGGCATCGCATCAATGTTATCTTTCCTTATTCCGATGAGAAGATCGCAGACATCGGCCCGTTTCAGAAAATTTTCGATCTCTGAAACCCGGTGCTGATTATCTGCATCAATCGTGATAACCTTTTCAAGAGACTTCAAGCGTGCGAGGTTGAAACCATCCCTCAGGGATGCACCTTTACCAGAATTTTTGGGATGTCGGATAACTGATACACCCAGACCTTGAACAATCTCAGAGGTTCGATCACAGGAGCCGTCATCAACAACAATAATATTCTCCGGTCTGAATCCAATCCGAATTAGTTCTTCTGCAATACCCTTAATCGTCTTCTCCGCATTATAGGCGGGGATGACCACACCTAACCCTCTTTTGTCCATAACCAATCTTATCTCAGTTTCTGATAATGTCAACCCCCATCATTTTTGCGT
>MUKB01000086.1 GCA_002049785.1 Caldifarciminota bacterium 4484_100 | reverse complement strand
CAGGGGACTTTTGCCTATGCGGTATGCGATGATATCTTCTGTAACATTGTTATGTCCGGTAGGAATTCCAGTGGCTATGTCCAGGCGGGTTCACGCAATGTTGACGACTTAGATTTCTCAAGTCTTGCCGAGACCGCAGCCCAGAAGGCACTTCGTTCTGCAGACCCTATTGATTTTCCACCCGGACAATATACTACAATCTTTGAGCCACTTGCAGCGAGTGAATTCTGGATGTATATGAGCTACTATGCCTTTAACGGCAAACTGTTCAATGAAGGCAGGTCGTTCTTACGCGGACGCATCGGGAAGAGGATTATCGATAAAAGGCTTACAATTATCGATGATCCATTCAATCCCAGGGGGTTCCCATTTCCATTCGATTTTGAGGGGGTTCCGAAGCGGCGTCTGGTTCTGATTGATAAGGGGATAGCAAAGAATGTTGTTCACGATTCTTTGAGCGCCACAGCAGCGAAGACAAAGTCTACCGGGCACGGCCTTGCTGCACCAAATCCATTCGGTCCGGTTCCGATGCATCTTGTGGTCCGGGGAGGAGATAAAGGTCTTGATAAATTGATTCGTGAAACAAAGAAAGGAATTCTGGTCACTCGATTCCATTACACAAATGTTATTGATCCATATAAACTTGTCTTCACCGGAATGACGAGGGACGGTACATTTTTGATCGAGGATGGAAAGATTGTTAGAGGACTCAAGAATCTGCGTTTCACCGAAAATATAATCGAGGCATTGAACCGGGTTGCAGGATTATCAAGAAGGTCATTTCTTGTTGCTTCAGAGCCGGGATACAGCGGTAGGTTCGGAATGGGTACAATAACTCCGGTTATTAAAATCAAAGACTTCACCTTTACCAGCGCCACAGAATTTTAGGATTTAATATTACACGAGCAATTTCAGGAATAACCATTGGTTGATTATTTACGAATCCTGAGGCCGAGACAGTGGATAAAGAATATCTTTATCTTCGCAGGGCTGGTCTTCAGTCGCCATTTCTATTATCCACAGAGTATCCGATTGAGTATTTACGCCTTCATTATATTCTGTCTGCTCAGTGGTGGTGGTTATATAATTAATGATATCCTCGATTATGAAGAGGACAGGGTCCATCCCGAGAAGTCAAAACGGCCAATCAGTGCGGGTAGGATAACAAAGCCGATTGCCGGTCTCTGGGCATTGGTTCTTTTGACGATTTCACTCGTATGGGCCTTCAAAATAAATGGCTCATTTTTCTTTACCTGTCTGCTCTATCTCTTCTTTTCTGTATCATACTCACTTTACATAAAAAGGGTTGTTATACTTGATGTTCTTTTTGTATCAATAGGATATGTCTTGCGGGCGATTGCAGGTGCGGTAGTGATTGGGGTTGAGATTTCATCCTGGCTGTTTTTATGCACACTTTTGCTTGCACTCTTTCTGGTGGTTTCAAAAAGGCGTACAGAAATAATCCTTCTGGGAAAAGAGGCGACAAAGCACCGCAAGATCCTTTCCCAGTATTCAGTAGAATTATTGAATCAGATGATTGCTATCGTCACTTCGGCCTGTGTCGTATCATACTGTCTTTACACCCTTTCACCCCAGACCATTGAAAAGTTTGGCACCAAAAATTTGATTTTAACGATTCCCTTTGTCATTTATGGAATATTCCGCTATCTCTATGTCACATTTCAGAAGCTCCAGTCCGACATCCCGGAAAAGGCTATAATCGGTGATAGACCGTTACAGGTCTGTGTTGTGCTCTGGATTATTATATGTATCTTGATATTACGATGAAATATTAATTATGGAGAACGATTGTCTTTATAACCGTTCTTTTATCATCTTCATATCCAATCACCCAGTAGATACCATTTGGAACTATTCTTTTTGAACAGTCATCACATTGCCAGACAATTCGGGTTTCGGGGTTCTTAAATATTTTTGTCAGCCTTCCTGCACTGTCGTATATCTTGAGCTGGTTGATATTGGTATCTTTTAATTGTATTAAGATATAGCCGTATGTAGGGTTGGGGATTACCTCAATTCCCTTTTTTTTTCTAATTGACGACTCGTCTGTAATCCTTCTTAAATGGATATTCAGTTCGGTAAGACGGTCTTGTTCAACCTCGATTCCATCAAGGTATACTGTTTCATAGCCATTTTTTTTGATTTCTAAGTTGTAGGTTCCTGCAGTGAGGAGTCTTATAAATCGGCCGAACTCTTCATCACTTCTGCGTGCGGGAAGCTCGGGGTCATAATAGCCGCTGATGATAACCTCGGCACTCAAGGGTTCATCGGTTTTCTGGTCATAGATATGACCGCTGATACCACTGCCTTCCACCCTCTCCAAGAGATAATAGGCACCTGCTAAATTCCTTTCGCAGATGTCATCAACCATCCAGCCCGGCTGGATACAGGTGGTACTGACTTCGACCGTATAGGCGAATGTTCCGTATACACCGTAAAGGAAGTTCCGCGCCTTGCCATCTACGCTCCAGCCCGGCAGGGCATTATAGGTTCCATTACCCGCGTCGTTGACAATCCGCTTTGCCATAGAATCGGCGATTTCTCTTAAAAAAGTGAAGTCCGGTGGATATCCACAGGCTCCATGCCAGGGAAAGTATATTACCTCACCCAACCCGGTGCGTGCAGAGTGATATGAGTTGCAGAAAACGAAGTGCTGATTTCGGGCGAGCTCAGCAAGTGCCCTGGATTCATTCTCAGAGAATGGTGATGGCCCGCGGTAGTATTCGGATGGAGGAGAAGAACTTCCACCCTCTGACCAGTAGAAGTCATAGTTTCGGTTGAGGTCAACGCCATCAAAGTCTGGATCGAATTGCCCGTTATTATTGTTGTCGTGTTTGTTCTTACGCCAGGTAGTATCGATACCCTTCATTACAATTGAATGGCCTTCAGGATTTAGAAGGGGGATGATCCATATCTCCCGATTATTTATCCAGTGTGTAATAAGCGAATCTACGCCGTAGTTGTGCACAAGGTCATTTATCATATACATACATATCTCGACACCGAGAATTTCCTCGGCGTGGTGGCAGGCAACAAAGAGCACCGCTGGTTCATCTTCTTCAATATTTGCATTGTCTGAAATCTTCATTGCGAATACCGGGAGTGAATCGGTCGTGGAATAGGCAATCGTATCGAGATGGGTGATTTCTGGATAATGTTGAGCAATTGAATCGAGTTCCCGGGCAATTTCATCGAGGGTGTGGTATCTGGGATCGATGGTAATGAGAGAGAGGAAGATGAGTGCAAATGACATTATGGTATTTAATGCAAAAGGATCATCTTTTTTGTTATCGTTTCGCTGCGGGTCTTGACCTGGATAAAGTAGATGCCCTGGGGAAGTTTTCGACCGAGTTGGTCTGTCCCATCCCAGATAATTTGTTGGCGTTTAAAAATCTGGGCAGGCGAGAATGATTTTACCTTGCGCCCTGAAACATCATAGATATCAAGCCCGGCAGGGATGAGGGCTTCAGGGATCTGAAGATGGAGCTTTGCCGATTTGCGTGCAGGATTGGGTACGACCGTTAGATTGAAGTTTTCGGAGATGTACCGGGTAATTTCGGTGATGCCTGATGGTTCAATTTCAAAGAAATTCATAATGGAATCAATGAGTGTGAGTCTTGTTGATGGTTCGATACTATCAACCAAACCGCCGAGTTCAAATGAAATACCTACGGTCTTGTGATTGGCGCAGACACCGCAGTTAAAACTGTTATAATCATTCTTGAAAATGGTGACTGCACTGCCATAAGGGTTGATTCGATCGATTGAATTATGTTCTCCTGAATATGTAAATTCCATAGTTCGGGTGAAGGAGTTGTCTGTTCCCAGAACTTTGGGGAATTGTCCTACACTGTTGGACACCGGGTTGATTCTGAAGAGAGGTGAGAAATTATAGCCGTTATTATTATGGGGGTCGGCGTACCAGACATCACCACCTTCCATATACACCTTTCCGTTTAAAGCTGAAAGATAATCTACTATTGTCTGTGCTGATGAACTTGTATCTTTAATTATGTAATTGTTCGGGTAGATACCACAGCATACAAATAGCGATTTATAAAGGCCAAGATATTCGGATGGAAGTTCATCGGTAGTATAATCTCCGATATATCTCAACGAATCAAGCAGTAATTTGATGACCGGACCACTTGAGTGATTTAAATCCTTATCCCAGATCAGATAGTCTTTTTGTCCAATATAAATTGTGAAGTTGAATGTATCTACATAAACACCTGATGTTACTTCTATACTTATATTAGCCGGGTGGTTAACAGGGGATGGATCGACCGAGGCGATTATGAATGGATCGCTGAGATTATTCCCGGTGCTTTCCGGTTCAATCGGGGTGAATGTTGATAGTGAATCAAGGATTATCAGAAATGAATCACTACTCCATATTTTCCCACAGACACTGTCGGCGCAGGATGAACCAATATTTTTGAGTTCAATGAACATTGGACTGGTGTCCCCGGCAGGTATATATTTCAGGTTCCCCGGGAAACTATAGTCGTTAAATAAAATTACTGGAGCGTGGACCATAAAATTGAAATTAGATATCCAGATGGAGTCATACTCATCTCGTATTATGAGTTGCAAATGAATTTCATAATTATCCGGACAATTCTGTGCAATGATAACATTGTAGCCATCAGTGGATGTGTAGGCAGAATCAGAAGCAGGAATATTCCCGAAATATTTTATGGTGTCATCAAGGATAAAGAGTGTATCGGTGGGGTCCTTTTGAATCGTGGCTGAGATATTCAGGCCGGTTTCATTTCCCCAATTTTTGAGCCAAACAGGAATTTCAATGTTTTCTCCGGGATTTGCAGTTGCATTGTTATTACCATTAATTGAGTCCAGAAGAAAGAATGATTTCAGAAGAACATAAGGGCCTTCGGAAAATCTTACACCAACTGAATCACAATAGGTCTTGAGATTTCGCCCGGTGACTGTGAACAAAACTGTATCACCGGGTAATCTGAAGGTATCAATAAATGTGACATTCCCTTCGTTATCGGTTCGCTGGAAATGGTAGATGGTTGTATCAGTTAATGCCATTACGCAGACAAGCGCATCGCTCACAGGCATTGAGTTATAATCAACATGGACATTGATGCTATAACCCTGTTGAGAAGTCCAGAGAATTGTATCATGTATAACTTCAATCTGTTTTGGAATAGCCGTTCTTATTGTCATTTCAGGGTCTCCCAGACAGGTCCAGCTGTTGTAATGTTGCGGTGTCCCTGCATTGAGCCACTGATATCCTATCCCCTCGACTGTAGCACAGGTGGCGGATATGACTATCGGCAGTTTCAGACCATTGTGCATCTGCTCGGGATATATGTCCCAGAATGGATAGTCCCATTGTCGCAAGCCAGTTCCCCGGTAGAGGATATATGAGCACCCGGAATTTATTGCGTTAATGACATCGAAACTGCTATCACCAAGACTTTCAGCGAGGGTATCAATTTTTGTAAAACCTGCGTTAAGCATCAAGGAATCCATATAATGGGCATCAGACCAGTAGACCGAATCGGCAGGAAATGAATCCTGGTCTTCGTTAACAACCGTAACACCAGTTTTGAACCAGAGAGAATCGGCAAGGAGCGGTTCCCTTTCGTAGATGAGAATCTTGGCAACCACAGTCTTGGCTTCCAAGGTATCAGAGACCCATAATCTTCCCGGGATAATTTCATTATGAAAATCTCCAGTGATATTGGTATAATAGTTGTCGCTGTGGGAATGAAAACTGTTCCAGATAATTAGAGGAAACGGGATCTTCTGTTTATCACCAACCAGTAAGAGATATTCAGGTTTTATCGGCCAGGAATTGTAGGCGATTCTGACATAATTTTTTATCAGGGTAGAATCATTACCAATTTCTGATATCTTCACAATCTTTGCCTTCACCCCCTTTTGAGTTTTCCATTCAGCTAAAGGTTTTACCGCATTGTAGAAATCGTCATAGGTGATGATGAGATAGCGTGCACCTCCATTCTGGACAGGAATGATATTGAGGAATAAGATAAATATGGTGAGTGCTTGCATAATAGATTATATGTCTTTTAAGATGATAGTCAATGTAAGAAAATTACCTTTTTTATCTCTTTCTCTTTTGCAGTCTGAATCTGGATAAAGTAGATGCCCTGGGGAAGTTTCTGACCCGATTGATCCGTACCGTCCCAGATAGTTTTGTTTCCGGCTAAATTTTTAACCTGCAGAAGTCTTCCTGTGTGGTCGAAGATTTTGAGATTGGTGGTATGGTTTTCGCTGTTGCTTGCATTTACTTGAATAATAGTTTTTTCGAAAAATGGATTGGGAAATATTTCGAAGAACCGGGGATTAGAATTTTGGGGCTGTTGTTCAGTTATTGCCGTTGAATGCCAATTTTGACCTCCGTCAGTGGTATAGAGAATGATATTCTGTCCACAGGCAATTCCGTGGAGGGTATCGGAGAAGTCGACATCAAAGAGTGTGGTGGTTGAAGGGTTGGTCTGGAATGCCCAGGTGTTACCATTGTCAGTGGTGTGGATTATGGTTCCAAACCTTCCCACTGCCCAGCCCTTCTCTCCAACAAAATCTACGGACCTAAGATAGTATGTATTGGCAGGGCTTGAAATTGAATCCCAGGTATAACCGCCATCCGTGGTTTTGAGAATAATTGGAGAATAGTCAGATTCATTGCCACCGACTACGATACCATCGAGTAAGTTGAAGAAATGGACATCGAAGAAATCTTCGTAATCGGTGACCTGATATAATGAATCCCAGGTCAACCCTCCATCAGATGAATGGATAATCATACCCTGGCCGGTTGCCATAGAGTCGGGATAACCCGCGACCACCCAGCCATCCCACTGGTCTACAAATGAGACACCATAGTATTCAGCCCTGTACCAGGGGGTGAAGATCTGGTCCCAATAATTCCCGCCGTTTGTGGTCTGGCCGATCGTTCCATCGCCACAGGTAGCCCAGCCATAGTCCTGGTCAAGCATCTCAATCCTGGTACCATATTTTGAGAGT
>MUKB01000085.1 GCA_002049785.1 Caldifarciminota bacterium 4484_100 | reverse complement strand
CCAAGTAGAAGGGTGGTGATCGGCAACCGTCTCTTTGCAAGAGCCGAAAGTTTTTCAACCTTTCTTCTAATATCCCATTGGGCGGTCGGATCCTCGCGCAGCCTTGAGATGTGATACAGCTCCCTCAGATTTACATTGAGCAGAACCCGTTTCTGATGTGCATTGGTAAGAATATAACTTCCGATTCCAGGAAATCTCTTCTCGATTTTCTTATACAACCTTTCCGTCTTTTTTATTATCTCCATAAACCCCTTCTTTTCTCCAATCTCGGTAATCGCCTCTGGCACAGTAACACCCAGACCCGGGTCATAATCCTGCCAGGTTATCGATACCATTCGATGTCGCTTCAACTGACCAAAACATGCACCGGAAACGGTCAATCGATAACACAGCTCTGCGAATTCAAATTCCCTCAGCACCACATCATATAATTCTAAATGGATGCAGGCTTTTTTAAATAGCTCACGCTTCTCATTGAAGCTCATCTGTTGAACCGTCTTCAAACACTCTTTAAAATCCTTTCCTGAAACCTTAAATAGAAGGCTGGCAAGAATCTTCTGGTCTGCATCCGGGGTATAGTAGATAAGCTCAACATCTTTAGAACCTGATCTTTTTCCTCCAATCCTTAAATTCTGTGCAAACTCATAGAGCCCCTGATAGGTGTTGCGGTCATAATCATTCGCCTTATAAAAGAGTATTATCGACGGCGCAATCTTCTTCACCTTTGCATATAGTTTCTTCCCCAACTCGTTTATCTCCTGTAGTTGATGAGAGGCAAACCGCCGAATGATTAACTCAAGATTCCGTCCATTAATCGTCGTGCCAAGTTGGGTCTGGGTCGCTAAGGGAAGGATATAACGCGCATCCTCTTTTGCCCGATTCTCCAGAAGACGACGCGTTTTCCGATTCTTTAAAAGCTCAGGGAATTTCTTAAAATAAAATGTTTTCAATTTATCAAAAACCTTTTTATAAAAATTATTCTGAAGCCGAACCATTTTACAATAATCATCCTGCAGGCTTGAACCCCTCAGTTCTGCGGGAATGGTAAAATCGCCCTTTAATGTCACATAACGCTGAGATTTCTCTGTATATGAACAGAGACGAAACCGCTCGCATATTAGAAGTGCCTTTCTATATCCTGTGCAACCCTCTTCAATATCGGCAACATAATGCGTGCAACCTCTTCATAAGCAGACCTATCCCTTCCCACCGGGTCTGGAACCTCTTTCTTCCCAGTTCCTCTTTTATATTCACGCAGAAGAAATGTTTTGGTTCTGGCCTTTGATGATAACTCCAGAACCGCATCATAATGTTTCATTTCCATCACCAGGATTAGATCCGCCCGGGCGATCAGTTCATAAGTAAGATACTTGGTTCGGTGTTCCTCAATCGAACCTCCATACTCCTTCACCACATCCATTGCAAACCGCGCTGGAGGCAGACCTGAAACTGCAGATGTGCCGGCTGAATCAACCTCACAGTATTGAGGTTCAATTAGGGTCTTCAAAATACCTGATGCCATCGGACTGCGGCAGGTATTACCTGTGCAGACAAAGAGCACATTGAATCTAAGACCTTTATCCATTAAAACCGGCCGACCATATACCCTTTCCAGCTCAAGGAGTGAGACCGCTCCTTTTCTCTTTAAAGTCGGGGGTGTTGTAGTCAGGTCCAATACCGTTGAAACCTGGGTATTGAGCATCCCTGCATCAACAACAACCTCAATTTCAGGAAATCTTTCGACTATTTCATAGGGAGAAATGATCGGTGGTTCACCTGAAATATTGGCACTTGTTACAGCTAAAACCGAATCAAATCGTTCGAGCAGATTAATCACAAAGTCGGTCTCTGGTATCCTTATACCGAGCTTCTCTTCAATCAGAGGAAGCGATACATTCTGCCTCTTTTTTAAGATGACAGTCAATGGTCCAGGTATGAAAGACTCAATTATCCGCGGTTTGGTAATCACCGCATAATTTTTAATTCGATCTTGTGCGATAAAAAAAGTAAATGGCCGGTCATCCCGTTTTTTCAACCTTATCAATCTATCTACAGCCTGTGGGTTTTTCCCATCAACCGCAAAACCATATACCGTATCTGTGGGAATCGCTATGATCCCTCCATTTTTGATGACCTTAATGATTTTATCATAGGACTGAGCCGCCTCCCTTAATTTAATAATCATAAAAATGATTATCTATTCTTCAATCGGTGATAGAGTCGGGAGGCAAATATTGCTGCATTTGCTGCCCCATGCCCACCGATGCCAAATGTCGCCACCGGCACTCCAGAGGGCATCTGAACAATAGAAAGGAGTGAATCAAGCCCTCCAAGTGAAGATGCAGATAAGGGTACGCCAAGCACCGGGATATCGGTAAGTGAAGCGATGAACCCGGGTAGGTGCGCAGCCAGTCCAGCCCCAGCGATAATCGCCACCACATCCTCAGATTTTGCCTTTTCAATCAGGGCCCGTATCTTTTCTGGTTCTCGGTGCGCCGAATGAATAAACCTTTCATAAGGAACAGCCTCGGCCTCCAGTATCTTTTCGGCTCGGGCCATTACTTCAAGGTCAGATTTGCTGCCCATAAATAACCAGACCTTCATCTTCGCCTCTTCCGTTTCATTTTTTTCATCCCTGTATTACCGATGTCTTTTCGATAATACATTCCGTTAAAATGAATTTTCTTGATTTCTTCGTATGCGCGTTGCTTGGCAATTTTCAGATTTTCATAAACCGTCACCACATTCAGAACCCGTCCCGATGCGGTGACCAGATGTGAATCCTCCATCTTTGTGCCCGCATGGAAGAGCAATGTCTTGGAATCGAGTTTCTGCTTGAACTGAATCTCCTCACCGATATGATAGTCAAAAGGATAACCTGCCGAGGCAAGAACCACACATATCGACCACAGGTTTTTAACCTTAAGGTTTATCTCAGAAAGTCTCTTCTCGGCGACCGCCAAAAGTGGAGTGAAAAAGTCGCCCTCAATCAAGGGTAGAATAACCTGGGTTTCAGGATCACCAAAACGGCAGTTGAATTCCAGGACCATCGGTCCTAACGAGGTTATGATTAACCCCGCATACAGCACACCCTGATAATCGATACCCTGATCCCGTAGTGAGAGAATTGTGGGTTGAATGATTACCTGCTCGATGATGTTTGTGATACGCTTATTCGTGGGATACGGTGCATACGCTCCCATCCCACCGGTATTGGGTCCACGATTCCGATCATATAACCTCTTATGGTCCTGGGCAGAAGGAAGGTAGACAATGGAAAGACCATCCGTAAGCACAAATACCGACATCTCCTGGCCCACAAGAAACTCCTCAACCACAATCCTCTTGCCCGCCTCACCCAGACGATGCTGAACAAGTAGTTCATCCACAACCTTCTCATATTCCTTACGATTATTCACGATAAAGGTTCCCTTACCACCGGCTAATCCTGAGGCCTTCACAACCACCGGGAATTTATTGATGGTCTTTGTATAGCGACGCGCTTCATGTGCAGTTTCATAAACCTGAAACTTCGGTGCGGGGATACCAAACTTATTCATAAATTCACGGGCAAAGGACTTATCCGCTTCTATCCGGCTTGCCTTTTTGTCCGGACCGAAAATCTTCAAACCCCGTTTCTGAAATTCATCCACAATACCCATTGCCAGAGGTAATTCTGGGCCAACGACTGTAAGGTCGATCTTCTTCTCCTCGGCAAAGCGGGCAAGACCAGGAATATCCGATGCGAGGATATTGACACAGGTTCCAATTTGGGCAATTCCGGGATTCCCTGGTGCTGCGTATATCTGTTTCACTTTTTTTGCTCGATGCAATTTCCAGGCAAGGGCATGCTCCCTGCCTCCACCACCAACAATCAAAACCTTCATCTTAAACTCCTCATAATATTTTTAAAGGTCTTCTTTGATCTCTCAATTATACTTCCCAAGACAATAAAGTCTGCACCCGCATTCAGAAGCTCCTCGGCTTCCTGTTCCCGCCTTATTCCACCACCGACAATCAGAGGAATATCAATGTTCTTCTTCACCATCTGCACAACCCTTTTAGGAACCGGATTTTTCGCTCCGCTCCCGGCCTCAAGATAGATATATTTCATACCGAAATACTGTGCCGCAAGACAATGGGCGATTACAATCTCGGGTTTGTTGCGGGGGATTGGCCTTGTTCCAGAAATATACTCGACTGTGGTGTAGCTTCCAGACTCAATTAGAATATATCCCACCGGGATAACTTCTATATTATATTCTTTTATTAAAAAGACCGCCTTGATCTGTTCACCGATTAAAAACTGGGGATTTCGTCCGCTGAGCAGGGAAAGAAATAATATTGCATCGGCATGAGAAGATATCTGATGAGAACCGCCTGGAAAAAGGATTACCGGACAGGACGCATTCTTCTTGACCTCAAGAACAAAACTTTCAAACTGAGGGTTGAGCAGAATTGATGAGCCAATTAGGATTCCCTTTACTCCGGATTCACATACCAGCCGGGTCTGTTCCTTAATCCTTGATTTGGGTATCCGATCCGGGTCAAACAATGCCAACACCCCAGGTTTTGTTTCCTTGAGATGCGACAAAACAGTTTTCATTCCCATTATTTGATTATAGCTGACTGAGGAAAAAAATCAAGAGTCTGAACACACCGCACCATTTTATACTATATTCTGTGTCGTTCCCGCACAGGCAGAAATTCAATAACACAATGGCTAAGTAACTAATCCTTTTCCCTACTTGACAACCATAAAATTATGAATAGAATCAAACTATGAAAGGGATATCCAAGGTAAGCCTGTTTAAATATTTGACTCCTCAAGAGGTGGACTGGATGCTGGCTAAATGGCAACCAAAAGAGGTAAGTGAGGGCACGGTTATCATAAAAGAAGGCACAACCGGTGATGAGATGTACATTATAGAGTCGGGTCGGGTTGAGGTCTATCTGACCCGGGGAGATGTTGTCCTACTCCTATCTGAGTTGCAGGAAACATCATTCTTCGGTGAGATGACTCTATTAACCAACAAACCCCGTTCTGCCACGGTAAAGGCCAAAACCAATTGTCGATTACTTGTCTTAAAGAAACAGGACTTTATGAAAATTATTGAGGAAAATCCCAAGGTGGCAGCAAAATTTCTGATGGCAATGGGTGAAGATCTTTCCAATCGCATTATGGCAACAAATGCCAATTTAGAGAATTATTTTCTGATAAACCAGGCGATCGTTGATAATAAATCTTTTCGGGATCTTTATATCCTTACCCATAAGGCCCCATCGTCTAGCGGTTAGGACATCACTCTTTCAAGGTGGAGACACGGGTTCGATTCCCGTTGGGGCCGGTATTTAATCGAGGAGGAATAATGAAGAAATTTGGATTAATCTTACTCATAACCCCCATCCTGGTTCTTGGGCAGGAGATTTCAATCTATGGCAACCATGGAATGTTCAAAATGCAGTATGCCCAGCCCCATAATATGGGTATGTTCTCATTCCATATGGCCCCCCAGGAAAGGTTTGAAAGCTTCGATGTCCAGGTGGGTGGTCAGACCACCACGGATCGGCGCCACTACTTCTCCCTCACTACCGGATTATCGTATGCGATTACAGACTATTTTGAAACACGATTCCATGCTACACCATTTTTGAAATGGTATGAAGCAAATGACTATCCTGAAGAAAGGGGTGATCCATATCCACCCATCGGTGTTAAGGACTTAGAAATTGGTGCTAAAGGAGGATATCTCTTTACAATTGATGAACAGACACCAATGTCTTATGCCCTTGGTGTTGATGGTTATATAAGATTTGGTCCTGGACTCTCAAAAGAATTCTTCTCAAATGCCTGGCATAATGACAGTGCATTCTATGCCGACTCATTCTATGGCATAGCCCCGCACTTCCCACCATATATACCCCACGACCCTGATTACGGATTTACCGGACTCTTCGATTTTCGAATTGGCCCATTTGCCACCCATCTGAATCTCGGTTATCTATCAACGGGCCTTGATAAAAATCCTGGGTATGTACTCTATAGTGATATGCACCAGAGACCCGATTATGTAACTAATGCAATTGGGCTGGAACTGCTACCATCAGAAGAGATAAGAATTCTCTTTGAAGCCTATGGTATGTTCGATGTCGATGCAAGTCAGGAATCTTTATGGGTTACTCCAGGTTTGAGATTTGGTGCACGCAGTGTCAGTTTCGACCTGGGTTGTGAGCTTGGTATCCTCAACCCCGATGTCAATACCGAATTCTGGTGGAAGGCGTTCATCAACTTCTCGGCAGGTGCCGACCTTGTCAAAAAAGTTGAAGTCCATATACCGGTGGCCAAGATATCAGGAAAGGTAGTCGATTCAAAAACCGAAGACCCCATCGTAGCAACCATTACCTTCCCGGGTTCAGACAAGGAACCGATAAAGACCACTCCAGATGGCTATTATGAAACCACATTCTCTCCAGGAACCTACCGACTCCACTTTGCTGCGCCAAATTATCGCTGGAAAGAAAGGGGTGTGGTATTGAAAGACGGAGATCAGATTGTTATGGATATCAAGCTGAACAGAAAACTGGTTACCAAGATCATTGGAAAAGTTTATGACATCGATACCAAAGAGCCCCTGGTTGCCCAGATTACCTT
>MUKB01000084.1 GCA_002049785.1 Caldifarciminota bacterium 4484_100 | reverse complement strand
CCTCCGCGCCCGAAGCATTACCGGGGCTGAAAGGCATCCCAACAGCCATCAGCGTATGATGTCATATCGGGGTTCGGGTGACCTCCAGATTCAGCTGGAAGGAGAATGGATTTCCAACCACCTTGTCAGTGATGCCGGTGCACCGATACAGAACAGATGGGTATCCATTCCTCCCAGGATATGGCATCAGGCTGTGGTACCGGATAAAAACTGGGTTGTTGTTTCTTTTCATACTGTTCCTGCGAATCAACTCATTGAAGAACGTCCGGATTCCACCAACCCTGAATCTGTCTTGCAGCGGTGGTACTGGAAGCAGAGCTAATTAACCTTGACAGAAATTCTGAAAATTAGAAATAAATCACCTTTCGGGTCAGGCACTTCCTGCCGAATTCAGCCCGGATAAAGTAGATGCCAGAACTCAGCTTTCGCCCGCGCTTATCCAATGGTTTCCAGACAAACTGATAATTTCCAGGGGTGCTTTCTGCATCGATGATTCGTCGTGCAAGACGGCCCGCAACATCATAAACACTCAACTTCAATCGTCCTTTCTCAGGTATTGATAGGTTTATACTCAATGTCTTATTGAAGGGGTTCGGTCCGGAGATGTTCATTGAAAAGGTGCGGATCCGCTGGTAATCGTTACTGGATATCGAGAGTTCCTTGGTTGTATATACCCTCATCATAAAGTCATAGAATACCCATTGATGCCAGCCTGGATTTGAGGGTTCAGTCCAGTACCAGTAGGATAGACTATCAAGGGGCCAGGTATTATCCATCCCGATAAAGGGTGAAGAGGGTGATGTTGAAAGCCAGTGCACCACAAACCAGAACGGGTTGTCGTTGTCGACCAGGATCGGTGGTGAGAATTCTTTTATCGCCCAGCCAGGACCCTGAGGATATATGGTTTCAGCCGGGGCGATGTAGTATCCAGGGCCCAGACCAGGAAGGCCTAAGGAATCCTTGTTTAGAGACATTATTATCGGATCGCTGTTACTTACATAGAACCTTGCCCGGGTTATGTAGTATGGTGATGCCAGACAGGGTATCATCTTTTCAGCGAACTTGTTGTCATAGAAGTCACTGGAGACAGAACCGTAAATATTGAGAAAGTTATCATCATACATTATTTCACTTGTAATATTTGTGGTTTTTGTTAATGTATCATTGCCAGGATTATAATCGTCCTGGACATAGGTGAAGAAGAAATCGATACAGGAGATGGTATCAGGGGGATCCCAGGCCGGGGTGAGTGCGACTCTTGCGGACTGGAGCGGGTTGAGATAGACCTGGCCAATACCGGTATATACTATGGAATCGTATGGATCAGATATTACACAGTGGATTTCCATAATCTCTGCATAACTTCCCAGATTCTGTATCACTGCCTGGGGCTGTTTTGTATAATGAAGGGTCAGTTCTGAGAACGGATAGAGAACAGAATTGATTGCGGCATCATGGTAGCAGATGCTGTTGATTATCAGGGTATCATTGAGTGGATACTCATCGTTGCTGAAGTCGGTGAATATTGTGGTTTTGTAAATTCCATACGCAGGTACTGTCCAGGTGCTGGCGAAGCTGGTCGTCATACTATCACCCGGGGGAAGGTTGTTTACAAATACGGTATCGATATGGAGCAATTGGTTTAATGAATCATAGATGTTGCAGATCGTATTAAAACTTACCGGCTGGGTACCGTAGTTTCTTACCACAGCTTCAGGGTTTATGGACTGGCCCACCTGAAGGAATGGGCCGGGAATATTGATCTTAGATACTCCAACATCAAGATTCAATGAATCGAGTATCCGGATTGCATAGACCTCACCACCATTACCCCATTCCCGGGCATGGACCGCCTTGCCACCCGCAGTGATGAATGAACCATCATCAGAGATGTCCACAGAAAATATGGAACCGGACTCATCGATATCATCCAGAACCTGGAGTAAAGGGTTTGCTGAATCCTTCACAAAGACGGTAATGACATCACCGAAGGTTCCATTGTATTGTCCCCAGGAACCAGCAACCCCGCGCTGTCCATCACTGCTCAGGGCACAGTTTGAGACCATATCACCATACTGGTCGTATGACCAGAGCGGTTGTGCTGATGAGGAGTCATACATCAGAACCATTCCTGCATAGGTGGGGCTGTAGGCAAATGTACCCGCCATTATTGTTGAGCCGTCCCCGGATATCGCGACCGCAGTTATCCAGGGATGGGTCGCATAGTCGGTCCAGACGGTCTCGTAGTTGGTACCATTATATCGATAGAGAACAATATGAGAATTGAAATCGCCCCGCACCAGATAGCTGCCGTCTCCAGATATTTTGGCTACGGTCTGGCCATAGTGGTAAAGGGAGTCCCTTCTTGTCCCATCGATATTGAAGACATAGATTGCACGATATGTTGTGATGCAGAAGACAGAACCGTCATCACTGAGATCAAGGCCATAGATACCAGAGTTCGGGTTGAACCCGATACTGCGAATTGTATCTCCAGAACTATTGAAGATATAGAGGCGACCCTCTGCATCATTCTGGGTAAGGAGTGCATAGATTGTGCCATCTTCACTCACACCAACTGATGAGCCTTGAAAACTCGTAACAATTTTATAACCCGGAGGCGGGGGATATCGCCATTTTGGGATCGGGCCGGTTGAACCGAAACTGGATAGGGGCTCTCCTGGGGTACAGACACCAATATCATCTCCATTTTGAGAAAGGTCAACCGGTATAAAACCCTGAGAACTGCTTAAGGGGAATGTCCAGCTGGGTGTGCTGGTGCCAAATGTATAGTAGGCACTGGTCCTTTCGTTGTTCAGATACCAGCCCGCCTGGATCCAGGCACCGTTTCCTGAAATCGCAACATGCTCGGCAATCGCATTCTGGTGGTCTCTATCAACCCAGAGCACTTCAGAACGGCTGGATGGGAAGTACCTGGTCTTTTTATAGACCTTTGGTATCTGATTAATTGAGGTTGTAAAACGGGCCATATTTTCCCTAGTTTCAATTTCAATGCCCGGTAACCCCTGGTCTTTCAAGAAATTAAACAGGCATAAAGAGATCAGGATGATATGCATAATTACCTCCTCGATTATTTTAATCACAATTGAGCAGGTGTCAATTCTTGATTTTTCAGGAAAATATATTATAATAGTTAATGATAATCCTTTTCCTGCTGGCTCAGGTCTGGAGCGCTTATCTCGATTCAAGCCTCCAGTTTATCGGTATGACCCAGAAGGATATTGCATTTCGTAATGATTATACGGTGAAGGACCCATTTCGATTTGCTATTATCGATTCTCTGTTAATAAGTCCTCTTGCCAGTATCGATTTTGTCAATTCCTTAAACGATAGTTGCTGGTCCCAATCGATGGGCGAGTTTTTAAAGACCCTCATCAAACTTTATGGTTTTAGCAACACCGGCAGTTTGAAACAGATGGGGTTTACTGAGGGCTTGAGTTTTTGCAATCGGCTTCTCGATTCCGCCTTTGCGCATATTCCAGAAGGGCTCGATTCGGTTTTTGAAGAACTCACAATATTTTCTCCTGAGCCCACAGGTTCGATTGAGGAGGAGAAGCAGGCAGAAAAGGAGTATGATTCATTGGTCTGTTATCTTAAAGAGAACGGAACCGGGATTGATTATAACCTGGTCTTTCAGGCAGGTGCTATACTTGAAAATCTTATCCGGGAATTTCAGTTGAGGGGATTTTCTTTACGGCACAGGAGTGTATCCGGAATCGAGGGTGGAGTTCTTTACTACAATAAGTTTGATTTTGGTGAGGTTGTGATTGGAGATTCGGGTGCGAATATATACAATAGAGATTTTGCTGTCATCATTGAACCGGGTGGGGATGATACCTATAAATTTTCTGCAACTCAGGGCAGGATACATATCATTATCGATTATCAAGGAGATGACCGATATGAGGGTCGTGACTATACCGCTGGAGGCGCAAAATTTGGGGTCTCGTTTCTTGTTGATGAGGCGGGTGATGATACATATATTGGCAGGAATTTTTCCTTAGGTTCTGGTGTCTTTGGTCTGGGCATTCTGATTGACAAAAAAGGTAATGACCACTACTACGGTGATACATTTATTCAGGGGGCAGGTGGGTTTGGCATCGGTATTCTTAAGGATTGTGAGGGCAATGATGTCTATGAGGGATGCCTTTATGCCCAGGGTTTTGCCTCGACCTATGGGATCGGGGTACTTGCAGATAAATCGGGTAATGACATTTATATAATAAAGGAAAGATATCTGGATGAAATACGATATCTCGACCACTACCTTTCCCTTTCTCAAGGTTTCAGTATCGGATTTCGTCCTGAACTTTCAGCCGGACTCGGTTTTATCTTTGACCAGGCGGGTAATGATTATTATCTGGGTGATATCTTTGCCCAGGGTTCGAGTTACTGGTATGGGCTTGGCGCAATTGTGGATGGCAAGGGCAATGACAACTATGTAGCATATCAATATGCCCAGGGTGCAGGCACCCATATTACGATTGGACTTTTAATCGATAAATCAGGGAATGATAATTATGTTTCCAAAGGTGTTTCTCAGGGATGTGGTCATGACCTATCCCTTGGTCTGCTCTATGATATTGCGGGTGATGACACTTATTGTGCATTTGACCTGAGCCAGGGTGCAGGCAATGCCAATGGGGTTGGAATATTGATGGATGAATTGGGTAATGACACCTATGCGATAAAGCGGACCTCCAATACCCAGGGGTATGGGAATTTCCGCAGGGAATATGGCAGTATCGGAGTTCTGCTGGATATCAGGGGAAGGGATTTTTACTGTTCAGGTGAAAACAGCTCATTATGGCAGAAGGGTAAATATGGTGTTGGTGTTGATTGGGAATAGGGCTGGAGTTGTGAGGTGAATATCTTCTTTATCGGGCTCTTTATATTTCATCAGGGGGTTGATTTTGAGGAATTGTATAATAAGGCGACCACCTCTCTGGTTAAGTTTCAGGCGGTAAAGGATTCGGCGATGGCAAGGTTCATTGAGTTGTCCCAGGATTCGCTTTTGAAGGATACAACCTTATCCTTCCTCGTTTCGAAATTTGATACCAAGTCTGCGATGGAGAGGCATACCCTTAAGAATATGATGAAGAAGATCGGCAAACCGGCAATTCCATATATTGTGGCAAAGATGGATTACCGGGGCAGTGATGAGGAGTGTCGAAGTCTGAAAGAATCGCTCTGGATTCTTGGTGAAATCGGTGCAGAGGAGATAATTGAGCCGGTATCAAGGTTCATTAATGATAGCCTCTGGCAGATAAGGTCCGGTTCATTTACTGCCCTCGGTAAGACAAAATCGAGGCGAGCCCTGAAATATATTATTAAAGGGTTGAATGATACGATTGCCTCGGTCAGAAAATCGGCCTATTATGCGTTGTCCCAGGTTGTAACAGAAGAAGAGGTTGACTATCTGATTAGGGGGTTGAGCGATCCCTTTTATGGTGTACGCTATAATGCGGTAGAAGGGTTGAGAAAGGTCGGTAAACCCGCAATAAAGCGGTTGATTAATGGTCTGGGCAGGAATTGGAAGGAGGATTATTTTATCGCCCTGGCATTGAAGGAAATCGGGGCGAAGAGACCGTTGAATACACT
>MUKB01000083.1 GCA_002049785.1 Caldifarciminota bacterium 4484_100 | reverse complement strand
CGGCTTTCTGTAAAGAAGATTGTCAATACACTGATTATATTGAATCAGGCAATAAATATCCTGGAGCAGAATCCGAATCGCCTCCTTCTGCTGTTCAATTGCCTTATGGAATTGCCCTGAATGGCAAAGAAATTTATCTGTGATGGGATGCTGGGTAGATTATGCAGGCTGATGAGGATATGTGGCATCGATACAGAATATTCAAATCAGGGAATAAAAATTCTCCTTGAGGCACGACGGGAAGGACGCATAATCCTTACCAAAAACCGAAGATTGCTGAATCAGGAATCGACATTCTTCATCGAACCGGACGAACCTTTATCACAGATTAAAGAGGTAATTGATAAATTTAACCTGCATAAGGAAATTTCGCCATTCAGCCGGTGTCTGCTCTGTAATGAAAAACTCAAACCCGTCAACAAGGAATCGATTAAAGAGAAAGTTCCCTATTTCACTTATAAAAACTTCGATGAATTTGCCCAGTGTGAAAGATGTCAGCGGGTCTACTGGAAGGGAACCCATTATCAACGGATGATGAAGGAACTGAAGACCATCCTCGATAAAAAAATAGGATGAAGAGATACATAAGACCCTATCATATAATTTTTGTAGTCATATTTTTGTTGAACTGTCTCGGTTATGTAAGAAAGCAGAGGGTTCCGCGGATGGTGAGAGTAGCAATTGTCTGCGGTGCCGAAAGTATCCGCATCAAAGAGGCGGACGCTTCTCAAACTGAAGAGATTCTTATCAACCACAGGTTTCCTATGTATTACCGTGGTGGTGTCTATGTGAACGGTCGAAAATACCGGGGCACTGTAGTTCTGAAAAAAATTGGCGGTAAACTCTGGGCAATAAATGTCCTGAAAATCGAAGATTATCTAAAAGGTGTTGTCCCTGCTGAACTGGGTAAAATTACCCCGAATCTACTTGCCGCGGCAAAGGCCCAGGCTGTTGCCGCACGCACCTATACCTATGCCCATCTCAACAATTATCAGGAACTCGGCTTTGACCTCTATGCCACAGTCCAGGACCAGGTCTATCTGGGCGAAAGTGGTGAAGATAGTCTGATAAATATTGCGATTGAACAGACACGCGGGGAAATTCTCGTTTATCATAATAAGCCGATAGAAGCAAAATACCACTCCACCTGTGGTGGCAGGACCGCAGACTTCAATGATGCCTGGCCAGGACCTGCCCCACCCTATTTGAGAAGTGTCAGATGTCCTTACTGCAGCAAGAGTCCACATTTCCGCTGGCAAAAAACTTATTTAACAAAAGAAAGGCGAAAATTTGATAATCGAAGGCAGGGGGTTCGGTCATGGTGTAGGGATGTGTCAATTTGGCGCCCTGGAAATGGCACGCCAGGGCAAAAACTACCGTGAAATACTACGCCACTACTATCCCGGCACCAGAATCATAAAGGGCTCAGAACTTCGCTCTTCACGAATCCGTTGAAAACTTCATACTTTAATCTATATCGGTTCTTGATTTTTACAAAAACTGATGTAATATTGAAAATGGACAGAAAAAAGTTCTCTAAACTATTGCCCGGAATACTATTTGGCGTGTTCCTTACGCACCTCAGTGGTCAATCGATTGAAAGGGTATATATCGTATCCAGGGTCTTTCCGGTCAATTGTCAGGTAGATTCAGGGGTCCCCTCGAGTCAACCCAAATATCCGGTATTGGATAGCGAAGAGGCGTTCCTCGGTCTGGTCGTCGAGTTCGAAAAGGACAATAAGAAGTTCTTTATCTCACCCTGGAAAAAGGTGATAATAGGTGGCAAAGAGATTGTGACCGAAGCACCTGAGGATTTCGGATTAGAACAGATAAAGATTCTATGGTATAAGGTAGAGCCGGTGCGTGGCAACAAGAAGACCGGTTTTAGATACTATAGCAATGAAGACTGGGTTGAAAAAGATGGTATTCTTAAAAAGATATGGCACTGGGATAAGCTCAATTATAAAGAGTTTGTCTGGGATAGTTCGAATACCTGGATTATCAAAGCTGATGTTATTCCGGTGGAATTGGACTCGCATCCTTTCGGCACAATGCGGTATAAAGTGGAGGTGAAGTTCAATAACCAGATGATTTCTTCACCCGGAGCAGAATCGGTTAAAAAGGATGGTGATATTGATGCCCATCGTATCAGTGTTCGGGGAAATACCGGTAATAAAATCATCGACTGGGCATATTCATTCTTCAACCTTCCTTTTATCTGGGGAAGCGCCAGCAGGACAGGCCGGCCCTGTGAACATCAGACAGAGAAGTATATCGGTGCGGACTGTGCCGACTTTGTGGTCGGGATTTTCAGAAAGGCGGGTTATGATATGCCCTATACCGGCAGTCAATCACTGCTCCATTATGCAAATATAATCGCAAGCCCGGACAGTATTGATAATAAAGGTTTTTATATAAAAAACGGTGCACGGATTAAATTCGACGGTAACAACAATGAGGCGGTCATTCCCGGTAACATTGTCCTGTGGTCGAGGCATGCCGCAATTCTTGCATTTGATAATGGTAATAAATTTCTGGACCAGGATGACATAGTCATCCACACCCTCTTCCATGAACCGACCTTTGAAAAAATCTCCAATGCATATTCAGGAAACTTCACCATCGCCCGATTCAAGTTTAATGATAATGATTAACACTCCATCAGGCACCACAATTGACATAATGCCGTAAATTCGTATAATTGGGCTATGTCAATAAGAGAAAATATTGAGGCATTGAATAAGAGGGTTGCCGAGGCTGCAGCTCGAGTAGGACGCACCCCGGATGAGATTACCATAGTGGCAGTTGCCAAGACCTTCCCTGTGGAGAAAATTCTTGAGGCGGTTGAGTCAGGCATCCGGATAATCGGCGAAAACCGCGTTCAGGAGGCAAAGCAGAAGTTTGTGCGCCTGGGGAATGTGGTTGAGTGGCATATGGTCGGACATTTACAGACCAATAAGGTTAAGGATGCCCTGAAGATCTTCAGGATGATTCATAGTCTCGATTCAATAAGGCTTGCCCGAGAGATTGACCGTCGGGCCGAAAAACCGATCGATTGCCTTATCGAGGTCAACACCTCTCAGGAGCCTTCAAAATTCGGTATCAAACCCAATGAACTGATTCAATTCTACGAAGCCCTGCATCCCTTTAAGCAGTTAAATATTGTCGGATTGATGACTATCGGTCCAGGCTGGGCAATTCAGGACCCAGAGGCATCAAGGTCCTGTTTTCGGCTCCTGCGTGAACTCCGCGATGAACTCGCCCGGGCATTCGATCAACCATTTCCGATACTCTCAATGGGGATGACATCGGATTTTGAGGTGGCTATTGAAGAGGGTTCAAATTTGATAAGGGTGGGAACTGCAATATTCGGTCCGCGGGACTATAAATGTTTGAACAGGACATAGAAGGGGTTGAAGACCTTCGAAGACTGAACCATTGGCGTAGTTATCAATCTACGCTCTCATTTATTCTGTATACCGCAATAAAAAAACTGTATCCAAAGGCAAAACTGCGCATTGAACACTCAATGAGCCGGGGCTTTTACTGCCTTTTGAACAGAAGGATAAACCAGACCGACATCAAAAAGATTGATAAGAAGATGCGTCAGATAATCGAAATGAATCTACCGATTAATGCCCGGGTTTTGCAACGGAGCAAGGCGATTAAACTTTTCGAAAAAACTGCGCTTGAAGACAAAGTTGTACTCTTAAAGAACATCCGAATCCCCCAGGTTACAGTCTATTCACTACTTGATATCTATGATATCTTTTTAGTCCCACCCTTTAATACTACAGGCAAGGCATCACAATTCTACCTGAAAAAGTTTGCCCCAGGATTTGTGATGGTCTTCCCTATCTGGCAGGATATATCAAGACTACCCGAATATGTTCCTCAACCCCGACTTGCCCGGATCTTCAGTGAACATGAAGAGTGGGCACAGATTCTGGGGGTCAGTGATTTGGGTCAATTAAATTATCAAATAAAAAAGGGCACGGGTTCTGAAATCATCAAGGTGAGTGAAGCCCTCCATGAAAAGAAAATTGTCTATATAGCGGATCAAATCACAAAGAGGAACAGTAGATTGGTTTTAATTGCAGGACCGAGTAGCGCGGGCAAGACAACCTTTACAAAACGTCTTGCAATTCAATTGCTGGTAAATGGTATAAGACCATTATCAATCTCTACCGATGATTATTTTCTTCCCCATAGTCAGACACCAAAGGATAAATTCGGGAGGCTCGATTTTGAGTCGATAAATGCGGTTGATATAAAATTGTTGAATCAACACCTGCATCGGATTTTAAAGGGTGAAACCGTGATGATTCCACGGTTCAATTTTATTACTGGAAGGAGGAATAAAGGCCGAAGTGTATACTTAGAGAAGAACGGCGTGATTTTACTTGAAGGTATTCATTGTCTCAATGATAAGTTGACCCATCTTATCCCTGCCTCATCAAAATTTAAGATCTATGTAAGCGCCCTTACCCAGCTGAACATTGATGACCACAACAGAATCTCAACCACGGACACCAGAATGTTGAGACGGATTGTACGCGACACCCATTACCGGGGTTATCGTATCCAGGGTGTTTTGAGGCATTGGAGTTCGGTGCGAAGGGGCGAGGAGCAAAATATCTATCCATTTCAGGAACAGGCTGATGAGATGTTCAATTCGGCCTTAATCTATGAACCCGCAGTATTAAAGAAATTCTGTCTTCCGATTCTCCATCGGGTTAAAAAATCTGCACCGGAATATAAGGAAGCGAAGAGGCTGATTAATTTTTTGAACCTATTTTTCGAACTTAATGATCGGGAGGTTCCTTCCAACTCTATTCTGCGTGAGTTTATCGGCGGCAGTTCTTTTATCTATTAATTTTTTAGAATCTTTGTAAGACCTTTACACTGGTCTCTTTTTCTATTCGCCAGAGGTTCGCTCTTTTAAGGTTGAAATTATCAATCTCAATAAGGTCACCTGAATTTATTGTATCAAATTCATTATTTTGACTGGTCGTATCACGATTCAGTCGAAACACCTCAACCCGACCTTTTTCAGTGCAGATAAAAAATTTCTTCCTGCCTTTTTCCTTTAATAATTGACTGATAACCGTATAACCAAAATACCGTGAAGGACTTCTGCTGATTACAAGATAAGAGAATTTCAGACGGTCAATTTCACGATTCAACCCCTGATTGATAGAGATAATAAACTCCGGGGGTCTCCAGGGAATTACAAAGTGACACCATTCCCGCTCAATTTTAAGTAACGGGCAGGAATTATGATGTCTGCAGGGCAATACAATATGGGCAAGCCGATTTTTGACCATCGATTCCCGAAGTTGCATCAGACGTCGGGTATTACTCTTTAAAGCAGGTTCGATGATGATTACAAGGCCGTTCTCGGCTGTCAAACTGAGCACAGATTTAACGAATTCAAGACCTATCCTTTTGGGACTGATGATCTCAGCGAGTGTATTGATAAAAAGAACGAAATTATATCTTTTCTTATGCCTCTTTAGCGACTCCAGGGTGAGCCTTTTTTTAGAATAACTGACCCTAAGATCAGGATTGTCCTGTTTGAAAATACGAAAAAACTGTCCATTCCGTTTCAGGGCTTCCTTGGATGAATCAATCCCCGTAAAATTGAATTTTCTGTCTTTAACCCCAAAATACAATCCGAACATACCGGCACCTTCACCACATCCGATATCGAGCACCCGGATGGTCTCTTTTTGAAATGGTTCAGGATGGAGCAGAGGTAACCTTTTTATCAGAAGCATCATTTTCATAAGATTTACAGGAAAGTTATAAGCGGTATAGGCATCCCGGTATCGGGGATCTGTTTTCTGGAATCGAGAAAAGTGGTCTGAAAGCTTGATGAGTCGGGACCTTATATTTTTATACTGCTCCGAAAATCTAACAACCCTTATAATAGCTGATTCAACTACCTGAGGAAATCTTACCATTTTAAGCCCAGGCTCGGTAAAATATCCTGAATATGGTTGAAGAGTTTTTCCGAAAGGTAATTGCTGTCAGGTGAAATGTAGGCTGGAACATCTCTGTTATTAAAATAGAGATTTGCCAGGTTATACTCTTTTATCCGTATGAATCTACGGAAAAAGTAGTAATCAAAGACTGCCGGCCGGTGAACGAATATCTGAGGGATAGACATTATCCTGGCCTCCAGGGATGCGGTTCCTGAGCTGATGATCAGCAGATCGCAGTCTTTCATCGCCTGATAGCGATTCTGGGTGATAACCTTGATTTGAGCGGGAATCTGCACCTTCAAAGAGTCTACCCTGTCATAGAGAATTAGACAAAATTCGATATTGTTTTTAAATTTATAAAATTCTTTAATCAATTTTCTCATTACTACCAGATTTCTTTTTATTTGATCAAACCTCGAGCCCGGCATCAATCCGATCCGACATCGAAAATCCCTTCTTCGATAACTTTTAAGATGAGAAAGTAGAGGATTTTTGAAGTAAAAAGTCTCAATCCCGACCTTTTTGTAGAAACGGTATTCAAAGGGGAAGACAGAAATCACTTGATCAACCCATTTCTTGATAAAATATTTTCTGAATCCCGCCCAGGCCCATATCTGGGGTGGCAGAAAATAGTATCCTGGACCAATTTTACTCCATCCAGGTGAAGTTCTCGACCACCAACACAATAGATGGTCGGTTTAGAAGTGAACTTTTTCAGCTTTTCAATCAATAATCGGGCGTAGAGGTCTCCAGATGGCTCTCCAGAGCAGATAAATAGACGGCTCCTGGCAAGTTGTTTGAGCATCAATTATTTGCGAAGGAGTATATTGAGAATGATGGTTATGATAATCGAAAGGATGATACTCGTCATTATCGGAAATATTATCTTCAGAGGGCCATATTTTATGACAATGTCACCAGGCAGTTTGAATAGAGCGATTCTGGGCACAAGAAGGAGAAG
>MUKB01000082.1 GCA_002049785.1 Caldifarciminota bacterium 4484_100 | reverse complement strand
CAGGACCGTTATTTTTTTCATAATACCTCCTTGTTTAAGGATAATCAAATTTCTGCAGATGTCAAGGCTGAAGAAAGGCATTTCGGAATTCGGATTTCGGATTTCGGAATTGAAGATTGATACTTGATGTTGGATGCTTGATTCTGGATAATAACATTGTCATTCTGAACTCGTTTCAGAATCTCGATTTTTTCAACCAGACAAACCAGAAAAACCAGAAAAACGAGAAAAACTAGAAAAACCAGAAAGGCATTTCGGATTTCGGAATTCGGATTTCGGATTTGAAAAAGAATGTCATTCTGAACTCGTTTCAGAATCTCAATATTTTAAACGAGAGAAACCAGAAAAACCAGAGAAACCAGAAAAACCAGAGAAACGAGACAAATCAGACAAACAAGATAAACCAGAAAAACGAGAAAAACCAGATAAACTACAAGCACAATTTTGCCTTGACATTAATTCAAATTTGAATAGAATTCAGTATGAGGATTGAGGAAGAGGTTGCACTCATAACGGGTGGCGCCTCAGGTATCGGTGCGGCGATTGCCAGGATGTTTGCACAGGCAGGTGCACAGGTTGCCCTTGTTGATATTGATGCCGATGCAGGAGTGAATACCGCCCAGGAGATCGGAGAGCATGCGCGGTTCTATAAACTCGATATCAGTTCCCCCCAGGAGGTTGAGGATGTAGTAAATCGTGTTCTCAACGACTTTAAGCGGATCGATATCCTGGTGAATAATGCAGGGATAACCAATGATAAGTTACTCATCAGGATGTCAACACAGGATTGGGAAGATGTGCTCAAGGTGAATCTCACAGGGACATTTCTGGTTACCCGGGCTGTAGCCAGAATTATGCTCAAGCAACATTATGGCAGAATCATAAACATCGCCTCGGTGATTGGCCTGATCGGCAATGCGGGTCAGGCAAATTATGCGGCGAGTAAAGCCGGGATTATCGGCTTTACAAAATCCTGTGCCAAGGAATTTGCCCGAAGGAATGTTACTGTCAATGCAATCGCCCCGGGGTTTATTCAGACCCGAATGACCGATAAACTTCCAGAAGAGATTAAGGCGAATTACCTTCAATTGATTCCTCTGAACCGATTCGGCACACCCCAGGATGTGGCAAACCTTGCCCTCTTTCTGGCCTCAGAGCAGGCATCATATATTACCGGCCAGGTCATCGCCCTGGATGGTGGGATGGTGATGTGAACTATTATCAAGAATGGAATCCACCTGCGGGTGGTTTGGAAAAAGACGGATTTTTATATGGCAGATTTGAAAGGAGGAAATAATGCCATTATTTGATGATGTCAGGGATATTATTGTGGAACAGCTTCATGTTCCACCGGAAAAGGTTACGATGGAAGCAAAGTTTATTGAGGATCTTGGTGCTGATTCTCTGGATACCGTGGAGCTTATAATGGCCCTTGAAGAGAAATTTAACCTCCAGATTTCTGAGGAAGAGGCTCAAAAACTGGATACAGTGGGTAAGGCCGTCGCCTATCTCGAGGAGAAGACAAAACAGCAATGAGAAGAGTCGTAGTAACAGGTATGGGCGCGATTACCCCACTGGGTAATGATATGGAGACGACCTGGAAGAAACTGCTTAACGGAGAAAGCGGTATTGATCTGATAAAGTCATTTGATACATCCCGGCATACTGTTAAGATTGCGGGTGAAGTTAAGGATTTCCATCCTGAGGAGAAGATTTCTCCGAAGACCCTGAGGCGACTTGACCGTTGTGTCCAATTGTGCTTATGGGCTGCAATCGATGCGGTGGAGGATGCAGGTATTGAATTTGAAAATTATGATCGCAATCGTATTGGAACCATTATCGGCATCGGCATTGGTGGATTACTCACCTGGGAGACCGAGCATACCAAGTTCATAAACCAGGGTCCTTCCCGGGTTTCACCTTTTTTAATTCCGATGATGATACCGGATATGACCGCAGGCTATGTATCAATTCACTGGGGTTTGAAGGGTCCGAACTATACCACAACCTCAGCCTGTGCATCCGGAGCCCATGCAATTGGTGATGCGTTTCGTGCAATCAAGTATGGTGATGCGGATGTGATGGTGGCAGGAGGGACTGAGGCTCCAATTACTGGGTTTGCCCTTGCAGGGTTCAGTAATATGCGCGCCCTTTCCCGCCGCAATGACGAACCTCAGAAGGCATCGCGTCCTTTTGATAAGGCGCGTGATGGATTTGTTATGGCTGAAGGTGCCGGGATATTGATTCTTGAAGAACTGGAGTTTGCCCGAAGGCGTAATGCCCGTATCTATGCAGAGATCTGCGGTTTTGGAGCGACAGGAGATGGTTATCACATTACTGCTCCAGCACCTGAGGGTGAAGGGGCAAGGCGTGCTATGCAGCGCGCAATAGATGAGGCGGGTTGTAATATTGAAGAGATTGATTATATCAATGCCCATGGAACTTCAACCGAATTGAATGATAAACTTGAGGCGATAGCAATCAAAAATCTCTTTGGAGACCATGCCAAGAACCTTGTGATAAATTCTACTAAATCTATGATCGGACACAGCCTTGGCGCGGCCGGAGCGATTGAGGCGGTGGTATGTGTGCTTTCTATAAGGGACGGTAAGGTTCATCCCACGATTAACCTTGAAGACCCGGACCCGGAGTGTGTGGAACTTGATTTCGTTCCTGATGGTGCAAAGGAATTGAAGATTAACTATGTCCTCTCCAACTCCCTCGGGTTTGGCGGTCATAATGTTTCGCTCTGTTTTCGAAGGTTTGAATAAGATGGCTCATAATGGTAGGGTGGTGATCGGTCTGGGTGGAAATATCGGTGCGGGGAAGACGACTGCAGCAAAGATCTTTGAAGAACTTGGAGCGCACTATATTTCTGCAGATGAGATCGGGTGGCAGGTATTGGCAGAGATTAAAGAATCTTTGTGCAAAAAATTTGGCGAGCAGATAGTGAAGGGAAAAGAGATTGATAAAGAACGGCTCCGTGATATTGTCTTCCGCAATCCAGAAAATCTGGATTACCTGAATAGACTTTCACACCCTTTATTGATAAGCAAAATCAAGAAAAAGCTCAATTCCATAAAAGAAGGGGTAGTGGTACTTGACGCGGCGTTACTGTTTGATTGGCCCGAAGTTCTTAAGGAGATTGATTATCCGATACTCATTACTGCGAATAAGGGGATTAAGGAGGAAAGGGCGGGTAGAAAGGGTATCAGTAAAGATGTCTTTAATAGAATCCTTTCCTTACAGAATGATGAACGCGCTATGTCTTCTCAGGCGAAGTTTATTATAGAAAATAACGGCACTCTTACAGAGTTGAAAAAAGAGTGTCAGGAAATTTATGAGGAGATAAGAGATGATTGTTGAATGCCAACATTGTCATGCAAAATACAATGTCAATGAAGCCAAAATCCCTGCAGGTGGGGTTAAGGTTCGGTGTCATAAGTGTAATAATGTTATGATAATAAAACGGCCAGAACCCAAGCCGGTTGAGCCAGAGACTGAGGTGCCCCAAACCCAGCCTGTTGAAGAGAAGGAGCCACAACCGCAGGCAGAAGAGAAACCAGTGGTTGGCGCAGAGGCCGAGGCTCCACCTTCAGAAGAGGTAAGACCTGAAGTAGGGGTTGAGGCTCGGTTCGAGGCGCCGGCTGAGGAACGAGCAGTTGAACCAGAACAGGAGGCACCTGCAGAAGAGCCATTTCCTTCTGCTCCGTCCGAAGAGGAGAAGCCGTTAGAGGCACCGTCTGAGGTTCCTGCTGAAGAGCAGTTTCCTCCTGCTCCGTCAGAAGAAGAGGAAAAACCGGTTGAGGCACCGTCTGAACAGGCTCCAGGGGTCGGGGAACAGGTTCCTCCTGCACCTGCAGAACAGGAGGTAACGCCTTCTGAGCCCTCTGGTGTTGAGACACAGCCTGAAGAGAAATCGGTTGAGGCGCCTTCTGAGGAGATGCCAGGGGTTGAAGCTCCGGTTCCTCCTGGGCCTTCAGAAGTTGAGGCGCCGGCTGAGGAACGAGCAGTTGAACCAGAACAGGAGGCACCTGCAGAGGAACCATTTCCTTCTGCTCCGTCCGAAGAGGAGAAGCCGGTAGAGGCACCGTCTAAGGTTCCTGCTGAAGAGCAGTTTCCTCCTGCTCCGTCAGAAGAAGAGGAAAAACCGGTAGAGGCACCGTCTGAACAGGCTCCAGGGGTCGAGGAACAGGTTCCTCCTGCACCTGCAGAACAGGAGATAGAAGAGCCAGTTCCTCCTGCACCTTCAGAGGAAGTTCCAGCAGAAACACCAAAGGCTGAGGCGCCAGCTGAGCCTACAGCTGAAGAGAAGCCAGTTGAGGCACCAACAGAGCCTGCAGTTGAGGAAAAGCCGGTTGAGGCACCAACAGAACCGCCGGTTGTGGAGCCGCCAGAGGTCAGCGCTCCTCCACCTGAACCCGAGGTTAAACCGCCTGAGGTAGAAGCACCAGCACCTCCACCAGCAAAACCTGCACCTCCACCTGAAGCCGAGATGAGTGAAGAGGATAAGAAATGGCATAATCGGGCAAGGAGATTGGCAAAGGCCCTTGCCTCTGACCTTGTTCTATACAATAAGGATAAGGTGGAAAAGGGGTTGCGCGAAGGTACAATCGGTCAGCTTCTGGGTGCTGAAATTAGAAGGTCCTGGGAATATTATTGCCAGCAGATCCCCAAACATATCGTCGAAAGCACCGATTACTTCCGTGAACAGCTCAATAAGATTGTCGGTCGGGGAGAAGAGATATTTAAGTAGTAGAACTCTTTATAATCTTCTTATAGTAGTATAAGAGTAATATTCCCATTATTACAATAAATACAATTATTGCCCAAAATATTGATATAATATGAGTTTGATGGATATTGCGCCAATATGTATCGATTGAAACATAGGTGATGAAGAGCTGGATAATTGAAAAGAATACTACTAAAAAATTGGGAATGTACGGTTTTGTTGACACCCGACGCACCACAAGAAAGAGAAAGATATTGAGCACAAAGACCATAGCAGAAGGAATGAGGTTTGAACTGAGAAATACGGTTCTCGGGCCCCAGCGATCAGGGTTACCGTAGATATCAAAATGGACCGCAATCTTCAGGGGTAGATTCTGGTAGAGGATTAAAATCATCCCGATGGTCAGCAGAAAAATTATTAACGGTATCAATAGAATCGTGAGTCGGGCATATTCTATCTTTCCCTCCCTTCTCTTCAGTTCACTGATTTCTCCGGTTGTGGCAGTAACCGCATTTTTGAGATAGGTCTCAAAATCTTTGGTCGCTTCAGGTGATACCGCATAGAGACCCTTTTTTGTTTTGATAATAAAGACATTCTTCATACTTGTTAACTGGAGATTTATCTGGCCATATTCTACCGTGGAGAACATACCATAATAACCGAATAGGCCGCCATTACCAAAGGTGCGCAGCATCTTCAGTTTCATAATGTTGGGGATGAATACATATTCCTCAATCATATCGAGGGGGATTATAATTTTCTTCCCGTATATCTTTTCGATGATAAACTTGCCTTCTCGGAAATAATATTCCTTGGGGCTTAAGAGATAGCAGATGATGAGGATTGAAAAGAAGAGGAGGACAAATATCCAGCCAAAGGGTTTGGTTATGAAGATATAGGAAAGGCCGATAAAGAATACTGTGCTTGCGATTGAAATGATGGTTGACAGGGTATCGAGCGG